>JARCMA010000336.1 GCA_030248405.1 Microcoleus sp. MP8IB2.171 | reverse complement strand
GCAGTGAAGGGCATTGCGAATTTCCTCTTTTTCTAAAGCTTTGCCGCATTTTTGTGTCAGATAAACCAGATCCCGCAGCCTTGTCTGTTTCACCCACAGGTTAGTTCCTTGCCAACGACTATCAATATTTTTCTTGAGGCATTCATAGGGATTAATTGTTTCCAAATCTGCGTCAGTGAAGGAGTACAAAGCCTCTATTAATATCCTTCCATGCTCTTTACCTTTTTTCCAGTTAAGGTTCCGACGAACATTATTCTCCATGAATGAGTCCAGAAAATTGTTTAAAAAACCTTGGGAATCCCAAGGAGAATCCCAAGGTTTATGTTTTCCCAAGCTGCTAAACGCCATTATAGCAAGTTTTCAGCTACCTTGTGTAAATTTGCTTGGGGAAATTTAATCTTATATCCTAAATGGAGTCAGTCAGAAAGCCTTGCCAAGACGAGCTTTTCACTAAATTTGGTATTCAGTTAAATTTGCATTCACTTGTTTGATGAGGGTGATGATGAAACACATAGATAAATTGAGGTTGGCACTAGAACAATATTCCGATCGCACTCCTAAAGACGAATTGTTATGCAAGCTCATTTTAGGAATTTGCTCGGAATCGCTGGATAGCCCGCAGCGCCTGAGATTGTTGAATCGGTTACTGCGGGAATTGCAACTATTACCAAGATTGTCAAAGGTTTCTCATCCCTATTATTTGGAAGCTTTGAATAAAACTTGGCAATGGTTAGACAGTAACCTGCACGAGTTTGATCCGCGACGTTCTCCGATTCAAGCCAGTCTCATCACTTGGATTAACGGTAATCTCAGGTATCGAATTCAAGATTTATATTCTAGCACAAATATCAAAGAGCTTTCGTTAGATTTAAAGGCTTTAGAACGCAGCGGATTTTACTATGACTGCGTGAGTGGTTTGGAGGCGGAAATCGAACGGATTGAGAGACAAGAAAAAGCGGCTTTAGCAAGGGCGATCGCACAATATATCGATCGCGATCCAGAAAAGAAACTTCGCAACTGCCATCCTCGCAACCGTCCCGACTGCAACTGTCAATTGATTGTACAAAAATTGTTGTTGCAGGAGTCGCCGGAAAAAATGTCCGCGATAGCCCGACAGTTGAATATCAAGACACAGACGATGCACTCTTTTTGGAAAAGGACGGGATTTTTAAAAGTGCAAGCCATCGCCCGACAAATTGCTCAAAAAGACTCTGAGGTGACAGCAGATTGCTGAAAGTGTCTGTTGTGGCGATCGCCCTTGCCGCCAGAAGGGCGATCGCTTGATTATACTCGCGAGCGCGGAAACACTCGCGAGCGGGGACGCTCGCACTATAAATGCTTGGGCAGAGATTTTCCCGATCGCTACTTAAGCTGTACTCTACTTAAAGCATATTTCCGGTGACTAGAAGCCAAACCCACTAATGATTTGATGATTTCTCGACCTGCAATTTAAATGCTGAGTGAGCTTAGCCGATCGAGGTTTTTTGTAAAGTTTCATGACAAACTGCATAAAAAATCCGGATCGCGACTGATAGACATATAGCAAGCAAAAATCAAGCGAGTTTAACCACTTTATAAACTTTTGCTAATTAAGTTGAATTCGCCTGCTGTGCCCGCTGATTTCCCGAAAAAATTCATCAATATAGGTGTGCCATGTCTACTACTTCGATCGGCAATCTCAACGACAGCTATTTCTCGATCGACTTTGCGGGAAAAACTGACCCCATCGATACCTATCGCTTCAATCGACTGAATACAGGAAGTTTCCGTGTCACCGCCGAAGGTTTCACTTCCGTGGTGGGGATGCAACTGCTTGACAGTGACGGAAAAGTCGTCAAAGACATCGAAACCAACGGCACAAATTCCGGTACATTTAGCATTGATAATTTGGGTGCAACAAATTAGGCACTCAAAATTTCTGCACCTTCGCGCGATACAAATTATCAAGTTAGTTTAACGCCAGACGGTAAAGTTGATCCGCTGACAGGTTTAGGAGTTGACTCCGGCTTTTTCGCTACAGATTCAACGGGACAAGTTGGCTTTGACTGGTTGCACGACGGTGGCAACTATCAAGGAGAAGTTGCCATTTTCAGCGTGCAGGGCATGGAGAAATTTACCCCTGGTTCTCAGGAGTTTACCAAAGAAGCGGCAAGACGAGCTCTGAGCAATTCTAACTTTGGTCACGTAATACTTTCTGATTCCACAGAAGGGGCAAATCCCCTATTTAACGGCGGTTTAGGAGAGGCAAATTATAACTCTGGGCCTTACAGCGGGCCGAAAACATTTTCGATGAAACCGGGCGAGGCTTTTGCTGTGATGCTGGTTCCTAACGGTACTGTGCAAGATGTGTTTAATAATCCCAATGTTGGCGGGGACAAACGCCCGCTGCTGTCGTTATCTAGCACTAATCCAGATGATGCTTGGCTGTACGGTCAAATAGCTGATGTTAATGGCACCGGCAAGGCATTTGCGATGGAAGATCAGCGGGTTGATACGGGTTCTGATAAAGATTACAATGATTTGGTGTTTAAGTTGACGGGTGCGACGGGTAAGGCAGTGTCGATCGACAAAGTAATCAATCCGAGTAAGGATTGGACTAAACTCGATGACGGCAAGAAATTGATCGAGTATGTCACTCCAAAACCGCCTGTAGCAACAACGCCGCCAGTTGCTGTTGTACCGCCAGTTGAGACAACGCCGCCAGTTGCTGTTGTACCGCCTGCTGTACCGCCAGTTGAGACAACACCGCCAGTTGCTGTT
>JARCMA010000335.1 GCA_030248405.1 Microcoleus sp. MP8IB2.171 | reverse complement strand
ACTTGATATAACGCTTGGAAATTGGGGTTAATTGCAGCGACAATTCCGGCAGCGTCTGCGTGTCGGCAAAAAATTGATCGATCGCCTCTACCAAGTCAAATAGCTGTACCGTCGTCAAATCTACTTTTGCCGACAGTTCTGTTTTTTGATCGATTTGGGTTGCGCTGCCTGTGGAGGCGGGTAGAACGGTCAACCGATGCAAATTCCCGTCAATTCTGTGTAACTGCACCATACCCACATTCGGGCCGTAGCGATCGGGATAATGCACTCCGCTCATAAATTCTTGAGCGTAGCTGCTGACGGCCCTCACCAAGCTTTCAAAAAACTCCCGTCCCCCGCTTAGGGGCTCGCCAAGACCTGTAACATAGCATTCAGCGCTCATTAATATGGAAAGCACCGGCCGTATATCTAACTGGCTGGCTGCCGATCCATCGCTCAACCCTTCTAGAACTAGGGTGCAATTTGGCAGACTGTACTGACGCCTAATAGTCATTTTTATTCAACTTCTCCATCAAACAGGCTAACCCAGAAGCGCTGCATTCCGGCTGTGCCTGTACAAAATAGCAGTTTGCTCAACAAGTTCAAAGCTAGTTCGTTGAGCTTGTCGTCGGAATCGTAAGCTGCAACTAGCGATCGCTTGGGGTTCATGCGCGATCGAAAATGAGCTCGAAAGCGTTCTAAATACTCGGCAAGCTGCAAGTTCTCACTGAGGGGGATATTTCTCGATCGCAACTGCTGCGAGTCTAGCAGCAACTGGCGAATTGTCGCGGTTAACTTACGCGCCATATTACAGGCGATCGCCACCAGCGCTTTTGCCTCCACAATCGTAAGGGAGCGGCGCTGCGTGTAGCGTCTCAGCGGGTTAGTATTCCGCATCAGCCAAAAGGCAACCCGATTTTTGATAATTGACTCCAATTCCAGCTCCTTTGACACTGCCAGCATTTCTTCCGCCCCTCCGAGATACAAGGCTTCGATCGCCAGCAACATCAAATCAATTTGCAATCTAGCCCGGCGGGGACACCCGCCATCGTTCGGCGACAAGTCTGGCAAACTGTCTAAAATCAACGGGTTTGACTCGGTAAGCAAAGTTTCTGACGGCATTAATATCACGGCAACATCCATTCCAAACAAACTATACGGGCAGGGGGGGTCTTGAGCAAGACAAATTCTCAACCAAGAACTTCTCTGGGATACTTTATTTTTATCATCAGAAAAATGGGTAGAAACCCCGTGCTTTTAGCACGGCTTTACATTAATTTAAATCCCCTCGCGGGGTGGAGGGGTATGGTTGCCCCTCCGATGAGGTATGGTTGCCTCAAACTCCCATTTCTGGGGTAAAGTTAGCTTGTCGGTCAAGGTTTTCTGAGCTTGTTAGGCTAGCAGCACTACTTCAGTGACCTTAAAGTTGTTTAACTACTAGCGACAGAGCAGGGGACTAGCTTCGCATCCCAAGGTGTCGCGACTCAAAAAACGTAGTCAGTTAAGACGATAGCTGGTCAGGATGGCTTGTTAGATTTCTCTTTCAAGCCTCATGCCTTTAGGCTGAGGTTCCTGACTGACTTTTAGGTATATTTTCTAATTTAGCAGCAACCGACCGTCACAGGCGAGCTCCGGCGGCGGGAGTTCGATCGTCCACTCCCCCACCCCCGCCGCCGCTTTGTGATTCCTTGCTTCATGAGGGGAGAAGGGGAGAGTCGGAAAGCGACAAAGAATTACCCATTTCCCATTTCTTATTCTCTATTGGGCTCAATCAATGTTCCTGCTTCTGGGGTTGCACCGCCGCTTCTCTTTGAGCCGTAAAATCAGTAGCCGCCGCCTTATCAGTTAGACTAATTTTTCCCTTGAGGCTTTCTTGATCCACAATTCCGCGCATTTTAACAGAACTGTTTTGACCGGTTGCTGTGGAGTCGCTGCAACCAGCTAAATTAGCAACCGCACCCGACAAGTTCAATCCTTGAGTTTCCCACTTACCAAATAGAGAAGGTTTCTCCTCGGCTGTTTTTTCCCTGCCCTCCCTGCTGCCCGATCGCAAATTACCGCTCAAATAAACACCCGATTGCTCGATTGTCAATACCAAAACATCAGATTTCAGACATTCGGGCAAACTTTTAGGATCGAAGCGATAATTTCCCGCAATTGCCGGAGGAGCCTTTAAATTTGTTTCGCCGTAAGCAGTTACTACTTTAAACAGCACGGCAACAAGGGCGAGGGAAATACCGTAAAATGATAACAACTTGACATTTAAATGAATCATAATTTGGGGAATTGGGAATTGGGAATTGGGCATCAAAAACTGTCAACTGTCAACTGCCAACTGTCAACTGCCAACTGCCAACTGTCAACTGTCAACTGTCAACTGCCAACTGTCAACTGTCAACTGACTACATTTGAGGAAGTACCGATGCCAAGTGCGATCGCGCTTTAACGTAACACCGCGCAATCAGCAGCGAAGAATGACACTGCACCGCCAATTCATCAGTATACTGTCCCAAAGTTTGGCGCTCAATTCCCCACTCCCGACTCGTACCCGCGATCGTCAAATCAGCATTAGCAGAAGCAGCAATCACCGCTTGAATTGGATCAGCAGCCTCCACAATAGGAGTTTCAATGCGCGATCGCACCTCAGCCGGCAACTGATCCATCACTCGCTGAAACTCGTAACTCAGCTCATTTCCCTCTTCCCCGTCAACCGCCACCCGCAGCACCGTCAAACGGCGTTCCTCGCTATTAACCAACAATCTCAGCGCCAATTCCAACCCCAAATCATCATGAATATTTGCCGCATAAGGCACTAACAAATTATTCAACCGTTCCCGGCCTCTGTCCACAAAAATTGCTACATCCACCTTAGCGTTGCTGAGAATTTGGCCAACCCGCCCTCCCAAACGGTTGCTGCTAAAAGTAGGCCTGTGCCATCCTACCAAAATCAAATCCGCGCGATCGATTTCCGCAATTTGTGCCGTTTCCCGCGCTACATCATTAGTAACCCGAATGATCGGATGTACGAATTTTCGCGCCTCCGGCAGTTCCAAACTCTCAATCAATTCTGATAATTTCGAGCGGCGCTCTTGAATAATGCGATCGGCTTCCGCCGGCGTACTTTCAAAGGCATAGTCATCATTTAATTCTATCAAACTCAGAGGATGAACCGCCGCCGACTTTAAATCATCACCGCCCATACCAGCAGCCGGCTGCGCCAGCGCTACCGCTAGTCGCAGTAAACCTTTCTGCGTGCTGGGATTGGCAACAGGTACTAAAATTCGATAAGTGTGCAGCAATTTGTTAGCATTTTCTTCGCTGCTGTCACCACTTTGTGAATCTTCTAATTCTGAATCCTCAGAGTTAACTTCTGAAATATCTAATCTAATTAACCGTTTTGGATAAGTCCACTCCAACAGCGGCGAAGTCATAAAAGTTGTCACTAAAGCCATGATGACTAACATTGTAAATAGTAGCGGCGAAACTACCCCCAGAGAAAGACCGATATTCAGCACAATTAGTTCAGTCAAACCACGAGTATTCATCATCCAACCAAGCGCAGAAGCTTCCCGGTTGCTAATGCCGCAAACTCTAGCAGCCGTGTAAGTGCCGACATATTTCCCAATAATTGCTACTCCCAAAACTGCGGCGCACAGCAGCCACAATTCGGGACTGTTGAGCAGGCCGATTTGAGTCCGCAAGCCGCTGTAAGCAAAAAATATGGGCAGCAGAAATATTAGGACAAAGTCTTCGGTTTTTTCTGCTAATTCTCTGGTTAATCCCGCATTTTTAGGCATGGCAGCACCCAGCAAAAATGCACCGAAAATCAAATGAATGCCGATCCATTCAGTAATTAAGGCAGAAGCTACAACTCCCATGTAAATGCCGGAGAGCAATAACTGTGTTAATCTGCCCGTGCGGTTGTACTGTTTGGAAAGTCGCTGCAAGAACCAGCGGACTACAGTCAGCATGAAACCGATGTAAATTAAAGACTCAATAATTGTCGGCAAAGCACCGATCATCGAATTAGTACGAGTAACTGCGATCGCCAGGGAGGGTTTGCTAGAACCTACACGGCTGCACAAATAAAAAAACCCAATAATCCTCTGTGCGTTGT
>JARCMA010000334.1 GCA_030248405.1 Microcoleus sp. MP8IB2.171 | reverse complement strand
CTCCCCCCTCTCCCTCGTTAGGATCGATCGCCCAAAGCAAGGCAATCAGTAGTTCCCCAGTAAGCAAAATCGGCGTGTTCTGGTCTGGGAAAGAGCCGCCAGTATTTGGCTGGCGCACCGTAATTTTATCGCCCGAGGTCAACTCAACCACGTAATGAACGTGGGTGCCCATGTACATAGTATTTTTGAGCCGCCCTTCAAAACAGTTGACCGAAACTTCCGGCTGGTAGAGATTCAAATATACTTTTTCCGGCCGAACGCTGACCACAACCGAGTCGCCTGTGACACCACTCCACATATCCGACTGCTGAACGACTATTTTCAGATTTGCTGAGGTGCGAACCGTGAGAGTCGATCGGTCGATCGATTCCACCGTACCAGAAAACAAATTCGTATCGCCAATAAAATCGGCCACAAAAGCCGTCTGCGGGCACTCATAAATTTCTTCAGGAGAGCCAATTTGCTCAATCCTCCCCTCGTGCATCACCGCAATCCGGTCAGACAGACTCATCGCCTCTTCTTGGTCGTGAGTCACCATCACAAAAGTCAAACCCAATTCTTGATGCAAATTCGACAGTTCCAACTGCATCTGCTTCCGCAACTTCAAATCTAGAGCCCCCAGCGGTTCATCTAGCAGCAAAACCGCCGGTCGATTTACCAGAGCTCTCGCCAAAGCCACCCGCTGCTGCTGGCCGCCCGACATTTGACCGGGAAACCTGTTGGCGAAAGATTCCATTTTCACCAATTGCAAAACTTCCCGTACCCGTTCTTCAATTTCTGCTTTCCCCAGCTTTTTTATCCGCAATCCAAAAGCGATATTGTCCCAGACATTCATGTGTCCGAACAAAGCATAGCTTTGAAACACAGTATTTACCGGACGGCGGTAAGCTGGAGTGTTGGTCATCGACTGGCCCCGAATCATCAATTCGCCCGCCGAGGGAGTCTCGAACCCAGCGATTAAGCGCAGCGTCGTAGTCTTGCCGCAGCCACTGGGCC
Organism: Microcoleus sp. MP8IB2.171; assembly: GCA_030248405.1. Lineage (GTDB taxonomy): Bacteria > Cyanobacteriota > Cyanobacteriia > Cyanobacteriales > Microcoleaceae > Microcoleus. The sequence goes on along the minus strand of JARCMA010000334.1, from coordinate 5,042 downwards.
CGAGGATGCTAAAAAATTCTCCTTGGCGGATGTTGAGGTCAACTCCGCGGACTGCGGTTTCGCCGTTAAATACCTTAAAGACCTTGCGGAGTTCAACGTCAAGCGCTGTATCCGTTGCTGTCGTACCTTGGTTGAGTGCTGTCTGAAACATATTCGCCCTTTCCTGGGGGTAATGCACGCCACTTAAATACAGTTTAAGTTTAGACTTTTCTGTATTTTAGGTGAGGAATGTTGGATGTAACAGGTTTTGGGATTTGTTCTTTAAATTCTATCCCAGAGCGCACCATTCTCAGCAACAGGCTTTCGGGCCTGTTCCACAAGAAAATTCACTCTTTGTGGAACAGGCCGGAAAGCCTGTTCATAAAAGACTTATTGAGAATCGTGCAACATCTCAGATCGAACTGCCATCTATTTATTCTCAGGACTTGGCGTCGGAGACGGTGTTTGCGGTTTCTCTGTTTTGGGTGCTTCTGCTTTTTTCCACTCTGACAAAGGTCGCTGGACGGCATTTTTAAAGTCAAAAGGCACTAGCAGCACGGGCAAATTTTCGGCTGAATTTTGAGGGGGCGCTTCCGGCGGATTGGCTTGAGCGTACAAGAAGCGGCCGCTAAAGTCTGTTTTGCCTAAAACTAAACGATGAGTTTCCTGGTTGTCCAGCTTGACTGTGACTGTAGCTTGGGGTTTATCTAGACCGAATTCTGGCAGTTGAGCGGCAGTAATATCAATTGTGCGATCGCTCTTTCCTGTTGCCAGCCTGTCTAGCAAAAAATCCACCGATGCCTGACTCGCGTGTGCTTGCACTGGCAATTTCATTTCCCAGCTAGACTTGCCTCCTTTTGTAGCATAAACTCGCTCAAAAGTCAATATTTTTTCGGGAGTTTTGACTGTAAAGAATTGTACGCGATCGGACTTGAAAGCAAAAATTTTCTGTTTTTCTTCCTTAGCGGCTTCCTGTTTCGGAGATACTTGCATCTCGAACAAAGCAACCAACCCAGTCATGCTCAACGCGACGGCTATCAATACTAATGTATTTTTCTGCAATTTCATAGTAACAGCGAATTGGGCATTGGGCATTGGGAATTGGGCATTGGGCATTGGGGAGTCTGTTATTAATAACAACTGACAACTGTCAACTGACAACTGCCAACAGTCAACAGTCAACAGTCAACTGACAACCGTCAACTGACAACCGTCAACAGTCAACAGTCAACAGTCAACTAACTTATCTTCTCTTCCACCAAATAGCGCCGCCAATTCCCAGTCCGAGTAAAGGCCACATTAGCCAAGCTAAAACCAGCAATCCTACTTGGATGGTAGTCATGTTAATGCGACGGTTGGTAGCTTTTTTCGGACTGATAGAAAAGCTTTGTTGGTCTGGTTTACTCAACCAACTGACTGAATTGAGAAACACGTCGCTATTGAGTTGTTGGTCAAACCAACCGTTAGTCACAAATTGAGATGTGCCAATTACTACCATTCGCGATGTTTTTCTAGGAGTTGAAGGCACAGAAGGAGTTGCCGTTGGACTGGGAGATGCTGTGGGTGTTGGTGTTGGCGAACTTTCCGGAGATTCTGTGGGAGATGCTGTCGGTGTTGGCGAACTTTCCGGAGATTCTGTGGGAGATGCTGTCGGTGTTGGCGAAGTCGTCGGTAATGCTGGAGGCGTAGCTTCTTGCGAGACAATCACCGAATAGCTGATTGGGGAAGCTGTTGGCGAAGTTGTCGGTGATGGTGATGTTGTCGGTGATGGTGATGTTGTCGGTGATGGTGAATCTATCGGTGATGGTGATGTTGTCGGTGATGGTGAATCTATCGGTGATGGTGATGTTGTCGGTGATGGTGAATCTATCGGTGATGGCGAAGTTGTCGGTGATGGTGAATCTATCGGTGATGGTGATGTTGTCGGTGATGGCGAAGTTGTCGGTGATGGTGAATCTATCGGTGATGGTGATGTTGTCGGTGATGGTGATGTTGTCGGCGACGGTGAAGTTGTCGGAGATGCTTGGGGTGAAGGCGTGACCGGTGTTGGTGAAGGTGAGGGCTTTAAGGGAGTGCTGTCAGTGGACGATCGAACTAAAGCCACACCTAATAATAGCGGGCCTTGTCGATCGGTCTTCTGATCAAACTCCAATTTCTTAGTGGTCAAATCGCTTTCCGCCCAACTTTCCTGACTCGTCCAAATCAGCGGTTTTTCCTCTATCCCTTCTACTGGCGAGGTTTCCAAAGCACGCGCAAATGGATAGAATGAAATACCGTTGCCAAAACTTTGAGTAATCGGATGTTCGCCGTAGCGCCTGACGGTGGGAACCGTGGGGCCCAGGCCAAATCTTTGACCAGTGCCCGAAGCATCGATGGCCAAACGGGTGTCTAGTTTTACGCCCCATTCTTGCAGCATTTTGTCCAATCCCGTATCAATTGCCGGGTCTACCATTAACAATAAACTGCCGCCGCGATCGAGATAAGCTTTTAGTGCTTTAATTTCTGTATCGGAAAACGGTTTGTCCTGCCCCGGAATGATTAAAGCATCTGCATCTTCTGGCACTTCTTTTCGTTCGGTCAAATTCAGCGTTTGGGCGTTGTAGTATTTATCTTTCAGAGCTTTTTCAGCTTGCTGAATTCCGCCTTGACCTTCCTTTAGCGGGCGGGCTCCTTTGCCTTGCAAAAAGTAAACTGTAGCAACGCGAGTGCTCAGGATTTCTTCTAAGCCATTGGTAAGTTTGATCTCTGAAAGCCCTTGATTTGGGTCGCTACCAAAAGTAGTGCCGCCTTTTTGCAGCACCTGTTTTTTGTCGCCGGATTGCAGGTAAACTTCTCCGATGCTAGTAATACTAAATTCCCGCGCTTTTCCCGGTTGGGCCTGCGGGTCAACAAACTCGAATTGAAACTTTTCGCCTCCCTCGCGTTTGTAGCTTTGCAACAATTCTTTAATTTGGGGGTTTTGGATGGGGTCAAATACCCAAACTTTGACTGTTTGTTGCAGGTTTCGCAGTATTTGTTGAGTCTGCGGGGCCAGGGTAAATTGTTGGCTTTCGGTTAAGTCGATGCGGACGGGATAGCGAAAGGCTATGAAGTTAATTACTCCGAGAATCACAAAGACGGCGAGGGTGGCAATCAGGGCGTTGGTGCCCGCTTGAGTGGAACGCTGCCCCCAAAAGCTTTGTTCGTAACTCAAATATAGCAGCCAAAGTGCGATCGTCACTGCTCCGGCAATAACTAAACCCACTGTCAGGGGGTCCCATACTCCAGATACAAGTGCTGCTGTTACCCCCGCTGCGATGAGGAGGGGGCCCAGCAAAAAAACGTATTTCCAATTTGTTTTGCTAATTTTCATAAGGTAAATATTGAGGGAAAAATTTCCGGGTCGAGGATGTTATTCTATATCGCATTAGCCTGCAACCATGCTGTTAAATCTGACTGCTGTTTGAAATCCAGCACGGCATCTCCTAATTCTTCTAATTCCTGTATACCTAATTGACGGATGCAGTTTTCGGTTTCCGGTTGTATTGTGCCTAAACGCCGCACTAGCTGACGCAATATTAACGAGAGTTGAGCGGTTTTTGTCACCTGTTCTCTTGCTACATCTATGGCAATCTGCTGGTCTTGAATCCACAGTTCTTGGTTCTGCAATTCATTTAATTCTTCCTGAGTGAAGTTTTCCTCGCTGGCTATTCTAAAAGCTTTCTGAATTTCGGGAACTGCACTGAGTGTTTCTGGTACTGTCTCCAGAGTGCGGGTATTTTCGAGAAAGTAAATCCATTGGTCGGCGGTTGTTTCTAATTCTGCTAATTCCTTGCTAAATTTTGGCAGTTCGATAAATACTAATTCTATTTCAGTATCTGGGTACTCAAACTGTTGATCTTTTTCTTGGAAAACAAACCGCGACATAAATTCTGGCTGATTTTCAAACATTTCAAAGTCGGCAATTTTCAAAGAAATTACTGTTTTTAGTCTTTCGTAGCGTTCTTCTCCTGTTAATTGCAGGCTGTAGCTTTTGGCAGCGTTGTACAAAACTCTGTTCCCGAAGGAAGGCACGTTGAGCAGTTGAATTTCAACGAGGGCGATTCTACCGTCGTTAATTGTGGCTTTGACATCTAGGTGTGTGTCTTGGACTCCGAAAGTGTGATTTCCTGGTTGGGAGTCGATTATTTCTAAGTCTTTGATGACCGGCTGTGCTTCATAAAGGATGGCGTTTAAAAAATTAATCAGGATGTCTTTGCTGTCGCTGGAACCGAATATTTTTTTGAACGCAAAGTCGATTTTTGGATTAATAAATCTCATTATTTCAAGAAATTAGTGGAATAACTAACATTAATTGGGAATGGGGCATTGGGCATTGGGCATTGGGCATTGAGCATTGGGAATTGGTGGTGTCTCCTTTAATGTGCAACTCTCCAAATCTCCTATTTTCCCACTCTTTCCTCTTTATTCCCCGAAGCCTTCCCTAATGTTTTTAAGAACGCTGATATCGCAAGGCATCGATGGATTGGGCGGTCAGAAATACTCCTAAAATGATGTAACTCGCAAACATAATTAAACTGCTGGTATCGAAAACTCCCTTGACAAGATTGGTGTAATTTGTTAGGAGCGACAAATGTCCTAATGCTGTTCCGAAGGGGCCACCGATACCGACGGCGGCTGCATCGATCACCCAGAGAAATAATACTAGAGTGAAGGTGAGGATGGCGGATAAAATTGTGCTGTCGGTGAGGGAGGAAATAAACATTCCGAGCGACAATACTCCTGCTGCTAGTAAGATTAAGCCGCCGTGTCCTAGCAGAAGAACTCCGGGGGGTACGGGTGGGGTTGAGGAACTGAGGGCGATCGCCTCGCAGAACAGCAGGGGCAACAACATTGTGGTATAAAATGTTAAAACGCCGAGGAGTTTGCCGGTAGCAACTGCCCAGTTTGTTAAGGGCGATGTGGCTAATAGTTCTAAGGTGCCACGTTTGCGTTCTTCTGCATAAAGTCCCATTGAGAGTGCGGGTAATACGAACAAGGAAAGGGAACCCATTATTCGCAGAAATAGTTGCAGAAATTCGTAG
>JARCMA010000333.1 GCA_030248405.1 Microcoleus sp. MP8IB2.171 | reverse complement strand
TGGCGGTATAGCTGGTTTATGCTGGACAATTCTTTCTCTCAGCGCCAAAGCAGCTTCTTCTAAAACTCCTTCCCAATCTCCCGCTGTTGACTGGCGAAACAGCCGCGCCGTGGGATACCAAGGACTATCTTCGCGTTGCAACATCCACCGCCAATCCGGCACAAAACAGAGCAAAATCCACACTGGTTTGCCCAAAGCACCGGCCAAGTGCGCTACAGAAGTATCTACAGAAATCACTAAATCTAAAGCCGATATTGCAGCCGCAGTATAGGCAAAGTCGTGCAAATAAGAGCTTAAATCTGTGACAGGCATTTGCTCTAACAAAGCGCGTTCCTGGGCTGTCATTTCCTTTTGCAAACTGTAAAAATCTACTCCGGGAATATCCAACAGTTTTGTTAACAAATTAAGCGGTAACGAGCGCAGCTTATTTTGCGAATGTTGAGGATTTCCAGACCACACAATCCCTACTTTTAAATTAGCAGTTTGGCTGAGAGTAAATTCTAAACCGGGTGGCGGAGCTAAATAGGGAATCTTTGCCGGTATAGTTTCTAAAGTTGTTCCCAAGATGTGTGGCAAACTCATTAGCCGCGCGCGAAATTGAAAATTCGGCGCATTTTCTGGACTAATGATTAACTCATCGATTCCCGCAACTTGTGCAAATAAGCGCTGCAAATGTGGCCAACACCAAACAATTACCCGACCACCTTTTTGCTTAACTAACTCTGCGTAGCGGACAAACTGAATGGCATCGCCTAAACCCTGTTCCTGGCAAATCAAAATGGTTTTTCCATCCAAATCTTTGCCGTCCCAAACTGGCTGAATAAAGTTGTGATTTGGGAACTGTTTTTCTTGAACTAGGAGTCGCCATTCGTACTCGGAAAAACCACGCTTAAAGTCTCCCGACAGCAGTAAAGCTAAAGCTAAATTTAGGTGAGCTTCGGGGTTAGCGATATTAAATTGAACTGCTTGACTGTAGTGGGTGATAGCATCTGCAAATTGGCCGCCTTGGTGCAAAATGTTTCCTAAACCGTTGATGGGATTGACATAACCGGGTTTGAGTTCGATCGCCCGATTGTAACAATCCATCGCCTCCGTCGTTTTTCCCGCTTCCTCAAAAGTTTTGCCGAGATTGTTCAAAGCTTCGGGAAAATCGGGTTTCAGGCTCAAAGCTTGCTGATAGCAGGCGATCGCATCTTCAATTTTGCCCTGTTTGTGCAGGACAATTCCCAGATTGCAGTGAGCCTGTGCACTGGCTGGCAATTTCTGAATCGCCTGCTGGCAAAAAGCTAGAGCCTCATCTAACTTATCTTGGTTTGACAGGCAACTCCCCAAAGCGAGATCAGTTTCTGCCAAATCCGGTTGCAGCGCCAGAGCTCGATCGTAGTATGCGATCGCATCGGCAATTTTGCCCTGCCCGATCGAGGCGTATGCTAAATGGTGCAGGGCCTCCACATAATTTGGCTCGATCGCGATCGCCCGTTCGTAATTTGCGATCGCCCGTTCATAATTCGCGCCCGATTCCGCTTCCTCCCCTTGTGCCTCCAAAGCAATTCCCAAATTAAAATAAGCCACCGCACAATTAGGATTGACTTGAATTGCTTGCTCGTAGCAGCTTATAGCCTCCGCCACATCCCCTTGCTCTTCCCGCAACAGGCCCAAGTTAATCAGCGCTTCCGCGCAATTCGGGTTCAAAGACAGCGCCCGCTCGTATTCTGCGATCGCCTCTTCAGTCTCCCCTGCTTCCGCGAGCGCGCTGCCCAAATTGCTCGCAGTTTCCGCCAAATTCCCGTCGATTGCTAGCGCTTGTCGGTAGTGCGCGATCGCCTCTGGGAGCCTGCCGGTGTGCTGTTTGACAACGCCTAAATTGCTGTGAGCGGCTGCATAATTTGGAGAGATCGCGATCGCTCGTTCATAACATTTGATCGCACCGCCAAAATCCGCTTGCTGCTGCAAATCCACGCCCAACCGAAACTCTGCATCCGCCGCATCCGACGGCACAAATGCAGCAGCAACCGCGCCTAGAGCTTGCACAACCCGATCGAAAACGTCCTCCCAGTCGCCCCGCTGATGCTGCCGGAACAGCCGCGCCGTCGGATACCAAGGACTATCTTCACGCTCCAGCAGCCACCGCCAATCCGGCGAAAACGCCAGCAAAATCCACACCGGTTTGCCCAAAGCGCCCGCCAAATGGGCGACAGCGGTATCGACACTAATCACTAAATCCAGTTTGGCGATCGCAGCCGCAGTATCGGCAAAATCGCCAAAATGCGGACTCAAATCTACGATCGACCTTTGATTCAACAGCGTGCGATCGGCCTCGGAAACCTCTTTCTGCAAGCTGTAAAAACTTACCCCCGAAACGTCCAAAAGCGACAGAAACTGACTTAAACTGCACGAACGCTGCTTGTTTTTGCGGTGTTTTGGATTCCCCGCCCAGACAATGCCAACTTTCAAAGTGCGATCGGGCAAAAGTGCAAATTCAGCACCCGCCGGCGGAGATAAATAAGCAGTATTTGCCGGTATTGTTTCCAGCTTTGTACCGATAATATACGGCAAACTCAACATCGGCGCTTGCACATCAAATTCCGGCAGTGGCTCGCCTTTAACTATTAGCAAATCAATGCCGTCAACCGTTGCCAACAAACGGTGCAATTGCGGGTAACAACCAACAATTACCCTACCGCCTTTATTTTTGACGATCGCAGCGTAGCGAATAAACTGAAGCGAATCGCCTAAACCTTGCTCAGCGTGCAGCAAAATAGTCTTTCCCACCAAATCAGAACCGTCCCACAGCGGCCGGTATTCTCTTGCCGAAACTGTATTATCCGAGCCCGTCAAAAAACAGGAATGACCAGTGTGAAATTCTTTAATTTGCCAGCGCCACTCGTATTCAGCGAGACCATTTTCCAAATCTCCCACCAACAGCAAAGCCAAGGATAAATTCAGGTGAGCGCTAGCGTGATTTGGACTTAAATGAATCGCTCGTCTGTAGCAGGCGATCGCATCTTCTACCGCGCCTTTTTCCAGAAATGTCCTGCCTAAATTGTTGATAGCTTCCACAAAATCCGGCAGCAATTCTAGAGCTTTGTGATAATACTCGATCGCATCTTCTAAATTGCCCTGTTCTTGCAACACTGTTGCCAGATTGTTGTAAGCTTCCCAGCTATGCGGATGAATTTCCAGCGCTCGCCGGTACAGCTCGATCGCCCTTACAAGTTCGCCTTTTTCTTGCAGCGCCACGGCTAAATTAATCAGGGCGGGTACGAAATCCGGTTGAGCTACAAGAGCTTGCTCGTAATGTGCGATCGCCTCTTCCACTTGACCTTGTTCCTCAAAAATCTTTGCCAAGTTGTAAGCTGTTTGAGGAATATTTGGATCGATGGCTAAAGCTTCTCGGTAATGGGGGATAGCGGCTTCCAATTCGCCCTTTTCTTGCTTGAGAAAACCAAAATTAATCCGCGCTTGAACGCAATTTGGATCGAGAGATATAATCTGTTCATAAAGGGCGATCGCCTCTTCCTTATCACCTGTTTCCATTAACTGTTCTGCTTGCCGCAATAAATCCTCTAAAACAACTAAATTCTCGCCAGCCGTTCCGATCGCAACCGATGTCTCAATCCCCTGCGAGTGCTTAGCTGCGGAGCCTTCTGCCAACCCTTCACTCGCCATCACAAATATTTGTTTACTCTCTTTAACCACGCTTGCACCTGTCATTTTGAGAGCCACAGAATCGAGGTCAGGCTTATTATTAGCAGTCATTGCGAGTGAAACGAAGTCAAGCTGCTCGTGGGCAGAATCCTCGGAATAACTAGCAGTATTGGCGATCGCAAATAAACTCAAAGCCGCCTGTACTTCCTCAAACAATTCTTGCCAACTTTCCGGCTGACTTTGGCGGAAAAGCCTCGCAGTTGGATACCAAGGATTATCTTCACGATCCAGCAGCCAACGCCAGTCAGGAGCAAAAGAAAGCAGCACCCAAACCGGTTTTCCTAAAGCACCAGCTAAGTGCGCCACAGCCGTATCGACACTAATGACTAAATCCAGTTGAGATATAGCCGAAGCGGTATCAGCAAAGTCGTTCAAATGCGGAGTTAAATCCGGCACCAAGTGTTGGTTCAACAAAGTGCGATCGCTCTGGGACAAGTTTTTTTGTAAACTATAAAAAGCAATTCCCGGAACATCCAAAAATCGAATAAAATCGCTCAAGCTGCAAGAACGCTGATTGTCTTTACGGCGCTGCGGACTCCCCGCCCAAACAATCCCTACCTTCAATTTGGCATCAGAAGAAAGCGCAAATTTGCACTCACCAGGCGGCTCTAAATAAGGAACATTTGCAGGTATTGTTTCCAGAGTTGTCCCCACAATCCGCGGCAAACTCATCAGCGGTGCGTGAACGTCAAATTCTGGCAAACTTTCAAAACTAACTGATAAATATTCAATGCCGGCAACAGTCGCAAACAGCCGCATCAATTCTGGATAGCAAGCCACCATAACTTTAGCGCCTTGGCTGCGAAGAATTGGGGCGTAGCGAATAAACTGAATAGAATCGCCGAAGCCTTGCTCAACGTGCAGTAAAATAGTTTTCCCCTGCAAATCCGAACCATCCCAAACCGGCTGTTTAAATTGCCTCGGTTGTACTTGCGGAGTGCGCCACCGCCACTCGTATTCAGCAAAACCGCGCTGAAAATCTCCGAACAATAGCAAAGTTAAACCTAATTCCAGGTGTGCGGTGGCGTTGTCTGGCTGTAATTCCAAGGCTCGACTGTGACAAGAAAAAGCCTCTTGAAATTCTCCTAAATCGACCAAAGCGTGTCCAAGATTGTTAATAGCTTCCACGAAGTCTGGCTTTAAGTTTAATGCTTGTCGGTAGTGGGATATTGCTGCTTTTGCATTGCCTTGTTCGTGGAAGAATGCTCCTACATTGTTGTGAGCTTCGGGATTGTTTGGTTCTAGTTTTACAGCTTGCTGGTAGCAGTTGAAAGCTTCGGCTAATTTCCCCTGCTGTTGCAAAACTGTTCCCAACCCCATCAGAGAATATGTCAAGTTGGGATTGATTTTTAAAGCGTGCAGGTAACAGGCAATTGCCTCGTTTAATTGATTTTTTTGTTTAAATAAATGTCCTAAATTGTGCGCTGTTTCGTGCAGGTTTGGATCGAGTCGCAGCGCTGTTTGGTAATATAAAATAACCGCGTCTATTTCACCTAATTGCTGTTTAATCCAGCCCAAATTATTGTAGGCGAGTGCAGAATTTGGCTGGATTTTGATTACTTGTTCGTAACTGGCGATCGCCCTTTGATACTCGCCTACATCCAGTAAAAGATTAGCCTTATTTAAATGTGCTTCTACAAAATCGGGGTTTTGGGCGATCGCCTGTTCGTAAAAGTCGATCGCTTCGGCAAGTTTTCCCTGCTGTCTCGCCGCTATTCCCAACAAACACAGCACGTTTGCTGATTCCGGCTGTACTTCTATTATTTGCCGGTACAAATTCTCAGCTTCTAACAAACGGCCCGCTTGGTGATGTTCCCAAGCTAATTTCAAAGAGTCTTCGGCACCCAGTTTGCAGGCAGATTTCCGAATTTTTTTTTGAGAAGCCATAGTTGTCTTTGTTGTTTGGGAGTTCGCTAACTGGTAATTACCAAATTGTTCTAATTTGTTAACTCTTCCTTCCTTCTTCCTTCTTCCTTCTTCCTGACATCCGTGGAGCGAATCCGTTGCCGAACTTCCTTCTTCCTGACATCCGTTACATCCGTTACATCCGTTACATCCGTGGAGCAAATCCGTTGCCGAACTTCCTTCTTCCTTCTTCCTTCTTCCCCTTCTACCCCAACAAACAAGCTGCGGGAAAAATTAGATATTCTAAGAAAAACAACTTCCAGATAAACTGATAAAATGCAGCAATTTCTATTTTATCGTCCAAATCAACTTTCGCGCTCCAAAACCACATCAAACCCAAAGCCGCCAAATGAGAAACTGCCAGAAACACTAAATTAACATTAGACAATACGATCGCTCCGGCCAAAGTCGCGCCCAAATAACAAACCGTCAACACCCAGCGAGATAAATTAAAGACGGCCGGCTTGCCCAGCTCAATCGTAAACGTAGTAATATTATATTGCTTGTCCCCTTCCATGTCCGGGATATCTTTAAAAATGGCGATCGCAAACGTAAACACCACAACAAAAATCGTCAGCACCCAAACTTCCGCAGGAATCCCAAAAGAAACACTCTCCAAACTCCAGCCAGAAAAAATGCTTTTCGCCATTCCCAAACGCAACACCCAATTAAAGTGCAAAAATAACCCTAAATTTACGATCGCGCCCCGCACCGTAAAAATGCACAGCGCCGCCCAAAAAGGAAACCGTTTCAGCCGAATTGGGGGCAGAGAATAAGCAGTACCTATTGCCAAACTAACGCCAACGGTAGCCAGCAAAAACGGGCCTTGTAAAACAGCCGTCAAAATTGCTATAATTCCCGTTGCAATTACAATTAATTCCCCCGTTTTCCGAGAAAACACTCCCGAGGCGATCGGCAAATACGGCTTATTAATTTTATCAATTTCAACATCTTCTAACTGATTCAATCCCACAATATAAATATTGCCGCAAATGCAAGCCAACCAGGCAAAAGCTAGGGGCAAAAATACAGGATTCACAAACAGCCGCGCGCTTTGGGCGATCGCGTACAAAGCCAGGACGCTCAACGTAGTCCCCACAATAGTATGCGGCCGAGAAAACTCCCAAAATGCCCTCACCCAGCTTTGCGGAGCCGAGCCATCTTTATCTTTATCAATCCAAGACTTACCAATCGAATCGTTGCCCATAAATTTCACAAACGCACCAAAAAATATTCTGTAGCCTCTCCTGTAAGGTGCGCGACGCGCACCTCACTCATCAATTAAAAACTCAAAAATTCTCTAATCCATCGCTGTTATTTTACAGCACAAATCAGCCCAAAACGAATCAACCCGCTCTGATATCCACGGCTCATCAATCCGAGAGCAAGTGCTGCTTGAATAGTCGTCCAACCGCTCGTTAGTAAACCCCAAATTGCGCTCGGAGTCAAAGCAGAATCGATCACCACATCCCAAAAAGGAGCAACAGCTTTTGACCAATCAGCGGTGCGAATACTTGTCAAAGGCAAACTGCGGACAATTTCCTCATATTCCGGCAAAGAAATCACGTAAGGCAAAGCATAAACCTGGTAAATTTCTGCCAACTCCTTTCTTTCTGCATCAGTTAATTCTCCCACCGTTTCTCCCAGCGGGCGGTGACACCAAGTTGCCAAAATCAAAGTTCCTCCCGGCTTGATTACGCGGCAGCATTCCTGCAAAAACTTAATTTTGTCGGGCATATGTTCGCCACTTTCGAGCGACCAAACCAAGTCGAATGACTCGTCAGGGAAAGGCATATTCAAAGCATCGGCCACCAAAAAGTTCACATTGCTTTCTAGCCCAGCAATTTTAGCGCGTTCGGTCGCTCTGTTGGCCTGTACCGGACTCAGAGTAATCCCGGTAGCTGTAACGCTAGCGCCCGTTTTGTTTTGTTCGGGCGATCGGCTAAAATCTCGATCAACCCCGCCATCCAACTTTAAATTATTTTGCGCGATCGAACTAAACTTTTGAGTCAAATAAAGCGTGCTGCCGCCGATCCCGCAACCGACATCGAGAATGCGGTAAGATTCACACAGTGCCTTCTCTGACGGTACTCCAGCCCATGCCAGCAGTTCTTCTATCAAATCTATCTGAGCCTGTCGGCGCTCTTTTTTCAAATTGCCATCCGCGCCGTAGTAACCGTGGTGCATATGTTCGCCCCACACCTGTTCCCACAAACCGCTAGAAGCGTCGTAGAGTTCCTGAATTTGCTGGTAAAGTGTTGATGTCATCGCCGGATCGCAAGTTATTAAAGGAATTCTACCGTTATTTTCACGATGTTGTCATAGAATGTGGCGATTTGGTACGATCGGTCGATCGGCATTCCCCAGACCGAGATATCCTTATTTATACCCCTGGATAGATTTGTCGGTTTCCTCTCAAATCGAAAAATCTCAAATCTCAAATCGATTTGTCGGTTCCCTCTAAAATCTACAATCTAAAATCTAAAATCTAAAATCTAAAATCGAATGACTGTCTCGCGAACCATTTGCTTGGGCTTTCTCGCCGTCATCGCCGCAGGTGCTCTACTACTGATGATGCCCTTTTCCACAATCGATGGAAATTGGAACGATCCCATCACAGCAATCTTCACCTCGACTTCCGCTGTTTGCGTCACAGGCTTGTCGGTTGTGGATGTCGGAAAATATTACTCTTTTTGGGGGCAACTGTGCCTACTTTTGCTCGTGCAAATAGGAGGCTTGGGCTACATGACAGCCACCACTTTTTTGCTGCTGTTATTAGGCCGCCGCTTTGGCTTAAAAGACAAAATTGCCCTGCAACAATCTCTTGACAAATCCGGGCTGGCCGGCGTAGTGCAACTCGTGCAGTCAATTCTAGCAACAACCGTTTTGTTTGAATTAACTGGAATGTTTTTGCTGATGTCGGTTTTTGTCCCAGAATACGGATTCAAAGAAGGTCTGTGGGCTGCCGTATTTCACAGCGTTAATGCCTTTAACAACGCCGGCTTTAGCCTCTACTCAGATAGTTTTACCCGCTACGTCAGTTCGCCTGTGCTTAACTTCACAATCGGCAGTTTGATCGTATTTGGAGGAATCGGCTATCAAGTAATTATGGAAATGTACCTGTGGCTGCGCGCTCGCTTCAACAAAAGCCCGGTATGCACAGTTTTTTCCTTAAACTTCAAAGTTGTTACCAGTACAACTGTTGTCCTTTTATTTTTAGGAACGCTAATCTTTTTGGTGCTGGAATACAACAACCAAGCAACTTTAGGCCCTCTAAATTTTCCTCAAAAGGTCATGGCAGCTTGGTTTCAATCTGTTACTTCCCGCACGGCGGGATTTAATACAATTAACTTCGGCGAAATGAGCGACGCAGCGCTATTTATGACGATCGCCCTAATGTTTGTCGGCGCCAGTCCCGGCAGCACCGGCGGCGGCATCAAGACCACAACTTTTAGGATATTGTTTAGCTGTACCGCAGCAGTTCTCGAAGGCCAGGAAGATGTGGAGTGCTATCAGCGTCAAATCCCGCCAGCAATGATTTTGAAAACCATTAGCGTAGTCTTCGGTTCCCTGTTAGTCGCCTTCACATCTGCAATTTTAATTCAGCTAGCCAATCCCGAACTAGAATTTATCACAGTTTTGTTTGAAGCCGTGTCAGCTTTTGCCACTGTCGGTCTTTCCACAGGGATTACAGCTAAGATTTCATTGATCGGCAAGTTGGTTTTGATTGCTACAATGTACATAGGTCGGGTTGGCGTGCTGCTGCTGATGAGTGCCGCTGTCGGCGACCCCAAACCCAGAGCTTTTAAATATGTTGAGGAAAGTTTGTTAGTTGGATAGAAAAATCCTCCCTAGTTGCTGATAATCTAAACAATGGGTGAGAACCCAAATCAACTTTTACTACTTACCCAAAAATCAAAAGGAGGCGGCGCTGTCTTTGCTACAATTTAAAAAGCAAGACTTTCAGCGCTGGATATTGAGTGAACCTGTCATCTTTGAATTTTTTGAGCGGTTTGCGCGCCGAAAACAAGCAGTTTGCAGTTATTGGTTTGGGACGCTTCGGCAAAGCTGTGTGTTCGACCCTGCATGACTTGGGTTACGAAGTCCTCGGGGTTGACACCGACGAAAAAAAAGTAACTCAAGCTTTGAACGATCGTATAGCTGCTCACGTTGTGCAGTTAGATTCTACTGAGCCTAGCGCTCTTAGGGGAGCGGGTATATTTGAATTTGAAACAGTGATTGTGGCGATCGGCAATTACTTAGCAGAAAGCATTACCACCACCCTAAATCTTAAGGAAGGCGGGGTAAATCACGTAATAGCCAAAGCTTCCTCGGAAACTCACTTGAAAATTTTGCAAAAAGTCGGCGCAGATCATGTGGTTTTTCCAGAACGAGAAATGGGCTGCTCTTTAGCCCGAATTCTTACAAAACCCAGCATTTTAGAACGCTTTGATCTCGACCCAGATCACAGCATAGTTGAGTTGCTCGTTCCCGAAAAGTTTGACGGTAAAACAATTTCGGATTTGGAGCTCCGGCGCAGGTATGGTTTGAACTTGCTAGCAGTCGGTCGCACCGACAAGTTCGAGATCAATCCGCAGCCGAACCAACGCTTGAGCAAGGGCGAGGTGATGGTAGTAATTGGTTCTAATAAAGATATCAATCGCTTACCAATTTAACAGCTCGCCATTTGACGTACATACAACCCACATTCCGCACGTCAACTTGTAGTATACTAAGTAATACGATAATTCTGAGTTATTTGACGTTTTCTTTACGTATAAATACTTAGTTGTCCTATTTTAGTGTTTGCAAAACTACCAAATAAATGTAATAATTACATATTACATTTTGAAGTGCGGAAGGTGGGATACAACAACAGACTTGGACTCATAAACCCGGTTTCTTGGGTTCCGAGTGTCTAAGTCCTAAGCAATTCTTGCGGGATGTTTGAAAATTTCATATCCTCACAAACCCGGTTTATCTAAGATAAACCGGGTTTCTCTGTCGATCTTTATGTTCTAATTTTTAACCGAAATATCTAAATTTAATTTCACCAATGCTGGGGTTGATTCCACCTTTGCGACCTCCTATGAGAACATAGCTGAGACAAATAGCGAAAATTTCCACAAAGTAGCATTACCCGATCGCGCTCCCGCAAATCATAGGAGCGCTAGCCCTGAAAATTCAGCCGACTTTCAATATTTTTTGCAAATAAGCTTTGCCGAAAACCAGCACCGCCAACACTAGAGCGAGTTCAACAGGCCAAGGACACACCGCCACCAACCAAATTAACGAACACATTCCAATAATTGCAGCTATGGGAGCCGGAATTCCGTCTAGCGTTCTGTTGTCAGTCCCGGCAGTCACCCACCAAGCAATCAAGCATACCGTCAACGGAATCAAGCAACTTGTGATCATGATTTTTACCCCATTAATTTTTTTACATATGGCGTCTGAGCATATTGTAACAATACATCAAAGATTCGGAAATGCACCATTAATTACGATAAAATTTAAGGTTAGGTAATTCATACGCTGGGGTGATAAATTTAAAAAATTTTTAGCTTCGGCTCTCTCCAAAGGCAGAATTAGGCGGGCATCAATCATGATTTGGGGATTTTTATTTCGGCAGAAGTGATGAAAGCTTTCTACCTTGAGATGAATTGCGATGCGCTCATCTCTGCAAGTTATACTCAGGATTGCAGTCAGTTACTGTAGAGCGTGAATCAATGCTGGGCAAATTTTTTCGTAAGCCAGAATTAGAAAACATCGATCGCGTCCCCCCTGGTCAATACCTCGCCAACGGTTTTCCTGTGCTGACCTACGGCGATACACCCTCCGTCAGCATTGAAAGTTGGGAATTTAAAGTCTGGGGATTGGCAAAACCACAAACCTTCACTTGGTCGGACTTCCAGGCAATGCCCCAAAGTAACTTTACTGCGGATTTTCACTGCGTCACTCGGTGGTCAAAACTCGACGTGCAGTGGACGGGTGTCAAAGTCACAGATTTTATGAACTACATAGAAGTCGATCCAAAAGCTCTGCACGTCCTGGAACACTGCTATGGCGGCTACACTACCAACATTGCGATCGCCGACTTCCTCCGAGAAGAAAACTTTTTCGCCCACACCGTCTTCGGCGAACCTCTATCCGCAGACCACGGCGGCCCAATGCGGCTCGTAGTTCCCCACTTGTACGCTTGGAAAAGCGCTAAATGGATTAACGGCCTGGAGTTTACAGAAACCGAAGAACTCGGTTTTTGGGAACGCAACGGCTACCACCAGCGGGGCGAACCTTGGGCCGAGGAACGCTACAGCGGTCTGTTTTGATGCGCTCGATCGGGAGCAAGGACGGGGCCAGAGCTTCTCTATACAATCTTTGTGGAGGGGCAATCCGCTCTTTTACCGCTTCACTCTGCAGAAATTGCATCTTGTCGATCGCATCTTTGGGATATCTCACGCCACCGTATCTACTTAATTTAACCAAAATACGTAAACCCAAAGATCGCATTTTGTACGTAATTTACCCGATAGATAAACTACTTTAACTCCCCTACAAAAGTCCCAAAAAACAAATATTCCCAGTTTCTGGTTAATATAAAACTCCTCTAACTGTCAGTACACACAAATATTACCGTATTTATACTTAAGTGTTTGGTGTTGAGGATTTAGACTGAGAATTAAATAAAAAATTAGCATAAGCCAAATCAAAATCAGTTTCGCTGCTCCGCGCTCCCATGCCCGTGACTGCAAGGTTTCCATCCACACTCTTTATAATTATTTAGGGGGTATTTGTAGGGAGAGATCGCCCGCAGATAGATGCGATCGACAGCATTTGTGAAGGATATGTAAAGGCTTGATAAAGAATATGTCAAACTTTACCTAAAGTGCCCCAAATACAAACAAAGTATCGCATAATGAAATCATTAAGACCATCGCACAAAAGGAACAGGTTATGAATACCAAACTCTTATCCGCCCTCACAGCTACCGCAGCCGCCACAGCTCTGTTTAGCGCCGGAGCTCCAGCTCAAGCCTTCTCCTTTGGTACCAACGGCATCACATTCAGCCAAGATACAAGCGTCAAGTTTAACTTCAAAGAATCTCACGGTCAGTTCCAATCCTCTTTGGGAATCTACAGTGTGAAGGACTCGGCGGTCTCTCTAGTTAGCACCCTGTTTTCGGAAACTAAATCCTCAGACAACCAGTGGGAAAACGAATGGAAAGGAACTCTGGGCAATACAGTCTTGGGTTCTGGCTCGGTAGTATTCACATTCCTGGCAAATCAAATTTACACTTTGGGACTCGACAGCGGCTACAATGGCAGTGTCTACTCGACCTCAGCCTTGAACAGTGGCAGCCAGCAAGCGGTGTTTGGCGGGCAATCGCAACTGTGGGACGCACTTGGCAAAGAAACAACGAACGTCTTCCAAGCTGCCGGACAATTCACAAACGGCACAGGTTCTCTGTTTAATGGAGGCACGCTAATCTCCTTCGACGATCGTGGTAACAGCAACGATGCAGACTTCCAAGACTTCGCAGTGAGTGCAGAAGCAGTTCCAGAACCGATGACAATGACTGGTTTGGCTCTCGGTTTGGGTGGCTTGGTTGCAGCACGCCGTCGCCGCGCTAGCAAGACGACTTCATGATTTGTTTCAACCGGAACCATCTCCTCAATTACGTTTGACAACAAAATAAAATTATATTAGGAGGCGCGCTAATGAGAAATAGGCTCGCCTTTTGCTTGATTTGAAAAGTCAGAAGGGAGAAGTCCTATCAATTCTGGTTGCACTCCTCATGATTGTTGACTGTTGACTGTTGACTGTTGACTCGGGGTCGCCAAACTGAATAATGGTTGAGTGTCGGATATTGACTCGATTTTACGCCCGACGATGAAGCGCGGATTTGATATCAGGGTGAAGTTCGGGAACGCGCAGTGTACGGGATTTAACGGATTTAACGGATGGGTGTTGAGGGAAGAAGTCAAGCGTGAAGAAGTCAAGCGTGAAGCAAGAGGATTTTTCCCACTCTCGCCCTCTCCCACTCTCTCCCTCTCCCAACTCAAAATTCAAAACTCACTCACGGTAAATTGTTCGATCGTACAAAGTCACCAGTACCAGTTGAGGAATTTTAATCTTGGCCCGGATGCACACTACTTTAATCGCCACCATAACCAGGGTTTTTGTCCATCGCACCCGTGCTTGTTCCTGCAGCTTCCAATAATAGAGGACAATAAGATGCAAAGAATCTTGGTTAATGCCTAAACTATCAACTTCTGGAGTTGTTTGGGACAAAACGCCTTCGACTTCGGAAATAGCTTTAACCAAGGTTTCAATTGCTCAGGAAGGCCGGTCTCGTAGACTAAAATTAAACGCAGGTTGGTTCGCCTGTGTGGAATGGTTGTTAGTACCGGCACTGAATTGGTAAATACGATCGCCTTCGGCACGATAACTCGCTCTCCCCGATCACTAATAATTTGAGTTGAACGCAGCAAAATCTTTTCAACAGTACCTTCAAAGCCTTCTACAATTATCCGATCGCCCAATTGAAAGGGTAGAAGCAAAAGCTAACGAATTGTCGATATAACCGCCGTAATGTATTGCTAGAGGATATAAGCTCGTTCAGAGAAATCTGAACCTCTGGGTCAGGAATATCTGACAAGGGTAAGGACTATCAGGATTTTACGACCAAGATAGCGCACCACCTATAGAACCCATTTGAGATCTAAGAGGCTAGCCTCTTAATCATTAGCCTAATAAAACAAAGATTCATCTTGGCAGTGGCATTATCTAAAGTTCTCTCGAAGTTTTTGATCAGAATTTTACACCGCTCCATCCAAGCATTGGAGCGCTCGATGACCCACCTTAACTGGAACAAATCCCGATTGTCCTCTTTATTCTTTTTGTTTTTTTGAGGGTTTCTCCGAGAGTTCAAACTTAATTTTGGTGAGAATCTGTGGGTGAATTTTCTTCAACTCAGTAGTCAAATGGTCTGGGTGGTATCCAGGGCGAACGCATCTAAATCTTATGTTAGCAGAATATGGTATCTTGGAGAATAATTATTGATTACATACGAAACATTTAAGCAGAGTTAGTTCTTATGAAACTAAAGCCTAAAATCACCATTGCTGACCATTTTGCCGACTTAGAAGATCCAAGGATTGAGCGGACGAGACACCATCAATTAATTGATATTATCACGATCTCAATTTGTGCAGTAATTTGCGGTGCTGATACATGGGTGGATATCGAAAGTTACGGGCGAGCTAAATACGAATGGTTAAAGAAAATTTTAGAATTGCCGAATGGCATACCGAGCCATGACACAATTGCGCGAGTATTTTCTCGTCTCAAACCGGAGCAATTTCAAAAATGTTTTTTGAGTTGGATTCAATCTATTAGCTGCTTCAATCCAGGAGAAGTAATCGCAATTGATGG
>JARCMA010000332.1 GCA_030248405.1 Microcoleus sp. MP8IB2.171 | reverse complement strand
GTAATAAGACCAGCAATCATCTGGTTTTTGGGCGACAGTTGCGCGGGCGGAGGCTAATGCGCTAACGCACTTTTCCTGCTGTTTCAACAACTGCTCTAATTCCGCTGAAACTACAGCACAATCTGGCACTCTTGTCAAGATAAAATTGTAAAGAATAATTGCGCTTTTTGGGCGATCGTACTTGGCTAAATTCTTTCCTAACTGCAAATAAAACTCCCAATTTTCCGGTGTAATTTGCAATTGAGATTGTTCTAACACTAAGTTTAAATCCGACTCTGTTTGTCCGAGACTATATCCCAACTTATCGTAAATTCCCGGCAAATCTCCGTCAATTTCAATAGCTTTTAAATACGTAGCGATAGCTTCATTCCACTGTTTTAGTTTAGTTAAAGCATCGCCTAAATTGCAAAAAGACCAAGCAAAATACGAATTGAGTGCAATCTCGCAGCGGTAAGCAGCATCAGCTTCTTCCCATTGCCGAAGTTTCAGCCAAGCATCGCCCAAATTGTGCTAAGACCAGGAAAAAACTGGATTTAACTCAACAGCTTTTTTGTAAGCAGCGACAGCTTCCTCCCATTTTTCAAGTTTCAGCAAAACATCGCCCAAACTGTGATAAGACCAAGAAAAATTGGGATTTAATTCAATAGCTTTTTTGTAAGCAGCAACAGCCTCATCAAACCGACCGCTTTCTTGCAGGGAATTGCCCAAATTGTGGTAGTCATTATCCATGCAAAACTCCTGCAATAGTCAGTAATTTTTCCAGCGAGTTCAAATCCAACAGCATATTTTTATGTAATGGTTTTATCGGAGTTCCATCATCAAATAAATCACAAATTAAATAGTAATGTTCCAAACCGCACAAATTGCTAATCATCCAATAACAATGCGGCACGTAAATCGGAGAAAAAATCTCAATTACCTTAGTTCCCGGACTGCAAAAAACTAGATTAGTCAACCCCCCTCCGTGAGGTGCGACAACTATTTTAGCAGCAGCCAAACACGCTGCTTGTTCCGCTACCGACATCGTTTCCAACTTGACACTGCGAAACCCTAATTTTTCTAAGTATTTAATTACCTCTTCCTCGTTGACGATTCGCCGATAGGATGCTTGTTTGCGACTGATATAAATGCGCTCTGAATAGTCTGTGTTTAGTGGCTGTTGTTCATTTAAAAATGTCTGTTTGAGATATTCACACTTCCATTTTGAAACCGCTCCCGATCCGTTATAAGATATTGACGGAACTATTAATTTATCGGCGGCAATGTGTAAATTGCAGCGACTTTCTAAAAGTTTATCTTGAGGAATTCCTAAAATCTCTAAAGTTTCTGCTTGATAGGAAGAATCCCTGGCATTGACAACAAACTTATCTATAGTTTCTATCAATCCGCTCCGCTGCAAAAGGTCAAATCGTGTCATCACATCAAACATCCAATGAAAATAAGCGGCTCCACCCCAGCGAGCAGATAAAAAAGCCACATTTCCATCGACGTGTTCAGCGGGAGGCAATTTGTCGGAAGTGATTACCAATTCAGCACAACCCATTGAAATATCAGGAACAAGTTTATTGTCTGAAGTAATCACGGCGGTAGTCACAACATCTGCCCAAGCTCGTCCGTTTGGCAATACGGCAACAAAAGCTTTTCTGGAATGACTTTGATGTTCCCAAAATCTGCCGCTGCTGTCGATTGTTTTGGAATCAGATAAATTGATTTGACTCGCAGGATGGATGTCAATGCAGGTGAGGTGCGGATTGGATTCTGCTGCAACGGTCAAATCTTCTGTAAACCCACAGTATTTTTTGAGAACACTTAACGGTAATATTTGATTGCTGCATTCTGCCCGATCGCTCTCATCGGCTTCTCCTTTTTGTTCCAGAGCATAACCTATATTATCGTAAGCTTCAAACAAATCCGGTTTAATTTGCAGGGCTTGAACTAAATTAGTGATTGCAGGTTCCCACTGCTGTTTTGCAATTAAACTCAAACCAAATCCTTCGTAACACCAACAGGATTTTGGATCGAGATTGATACCTTTTTCATAAATGGCGATCGCCCTTTCCAATTCTCCTTGATTCCGCAGTGCATCGCCCAACTTTTTGTACAGCCAACTATGGTCAGATTCTAGCTCAATAGCACGACCAAAAGCCACTGCTGCTTCGGGCCAATTTTCTTGGAATTCCAGAACTTCCCCAAAACTATTGTACAACCAACAATCATCGGGATTTAATTCAATAGCTTTGCGACAAGCCGCCGCCGCTTCTTCCCAATTTTCCAGTGCAACCAAAGCCTTACCTAATCTCTCGTAAGACCAACAAAAATCGGGATTTAGTTCAACTAACTTGCGGTAAGCAACAGCAGCTTCCTCCCACTCAGAAAGCTCCATCAGCACATCGCCTAAATTGTTGTAAGTCCAACAAAAATCGGGATTTAACTCAATAGCTTTGCGGTAAGCAGCAGCGGCTTCGTTGTATTCCTCAATCGCCTGCCAAGTTTCCCCCAAAAAGTGGTAAGACCAACTAAAATTAGCGTTGAGTGCGATCGCCCTTTCGTAAGCGGACACAGCTTCTTTAAACAGTTCTTTTGCTTGCAAAACTTTACCCAACTTGTGGTAAGTTAAGTAATTGCCCGACTTAATTTTAATGGCTGTTTCATAGCGGGCGATCGCCTCATCTAAATAACCAGTATTTGCCGCAATCTCCCCCAACTTTTGCCAACCCAGAGACAACAGAGTTTGCTCTTCGCCCAAACTTTGATTGCCAATTTTTTTGACAATCAGTTGATAGCCTTTATGTACAACTTCTAGCTGACTTCCAAACATCTCCAAAAAAATATCTATCCCAATTTTAGTATCTTGCTCCGGGCTGTCGGGAAACGTAAACTCGTAATCGTCAAAAATCATCAATCCCCCAACTTTCACCAACCTCCAAGATAAAACCGCATCTTGCAGAGCACTGGTGGGTTTGTGACAGCCATCAATGTAAGCAACATCGTAATATTCCGAATCCAAATTCACTAACAACTCTTGAGAGTAACCTTCTAATTCAATTACCCGATCTGCTGCTCCCGTTTTAACAATATTGCCCTTAAAATCTTGTTGAAAATACAAATCAATACAAGTAATCTTTGCCGTCGGATGAGTTAAAATATTATCCAGCAGCCAGCAAGCCGACATTCCCTGAAAACTGCCGATTTCCACAACTTGAAAATCCGCAATTCCGGTAAATTCCTGCAAATGCCGTTTCCAAATAGGAATATTGTGGGTAAACCAATCTTGGGTAAATTGATAATCTTTCGCCGCACACTCAGCCCAACCCCTCAATTCGCCCGCTTTTTGGTGACAAATAATTGCTTCTTCTAATTCCCCTAATTGCGGTAAAATATTTCCTAAATCGTTGTAAGGCTGAGAATTGCTCGGCTCGATCGCAATTTGGCGACGGTAAGTGGCAATTTGTGCGTATAACTCCTGTTGTTTTGCCCGCACATCATCCAGTTTTGCAACAACTTCCGCAGCATTGGGTTTAATTTGCAGTGCCATACTATAAAATACGATCGCACCTTCCAACTGCTTCTGTTTCGCTAAACTCTTGCCTAAATTTATATAAAACTCCGCTCCATCTAACTCAATTCCCAGTAAATTGTGGTAAATTTTCCCGCTTGCAAGTACCTCGATACCTTGACAATAAGTTGCGATTGTGCTGTCTAAACCCGATTCGCTGCGCTTCCGCAAAACATATCCCAACCGCTGATTAATTCCCGTCAAATTCGGCTCAATCTGAACCGCGTGCAGGTAAGCGCTAACAGCTTCATCCCAGGATTTTTCGCAGGTGAAGGCAATTCCCAAATTGACATAAAACCAAGGAATATTGGGATTTATTTCAATAGCTTTGCGGTAGCAACTAATAGCTTCCTGCCACATTTCTTTGTGAGCCAAAGCGTCCCCTAAGCAATTGTAGGCCCAGTAGGAATTATTATTAATTTCCAGAGTCTGACGGTAACATTTAATTGCTGCATCAAAGTCGCGTTTTTGCGCGAAAACATTACCTAAACCCACGTAAGCCCGAGCGTAGTTGGGATTGAGTTCGAGGCTTTTGTTGTAACAGGCGATCGCCCGATCGAATTCTCCTCGCTCCGCCCAAGTTTTACCCAAACTGTGGTAAGATTCAAAAGAATCTGGATTGATGGCAATGGCTTGTCGGTAATTGGCGATCGCCTCATCCCACCGCTTCTGACCAACCAGCATTTCCCCCAAATTGTGATAAGCTGTTGCCAGCTTCGGGTTTAACTTAATTGCCCGCGAATAACACTCCAGAGCGCGATCGAACTTTCCTAATTCAACCAAACTATTTCCCAGAGTGACGTGCTCGTCAGCAGTTGCCCAATTCGGCTCGATATTAAAAGCTTGATACCAAGACTCTGCCGCCTCTTCTCGCTTCTCTAACTGCGTCCAAATTCTCGCCAACTGCCGATAAGCAGCAGCAAAATTAGGCGCTAGCGAAATCGCTTTTTCACAATTGGCGATCGCCTTTTCCCACTGTTTTTGTTGAGAATATAAAATGCCTAAATTAGCGTAAACTTCCGGCAAATTTGGATTGCGATCCAGCGCCGCTTCATACCACTGCTTAGCTTGCTCGATTTCACCTCGAACCTGCATCACCTTTCCCAGCGTCTGGCAAGCTGTCGCCAAATTCGGTTCAATTTTCAACGCTAACTCGCAAGCAGCAACTGCCTCATTCAACCTTCCTTCGGCTAAATAAACTTCTGCTTGCCGACTCAAATCAACCGCTGCCTTTTCCATCTTCTCAATCGAGGGCATAATTAAACTTGCTCCAGACACCAACTAACTCAAACCCACCACCTCAACCATCCTTTTCAGCGAACTCAAGTTCACCAAAATATCCTCAGTCAGCGAATTCTGATACATCAACTGTCTAATAGGATAGCATTCAAAAGCCTCACCCGTTAAAAAGTAATGTTCCAACTGCAAATATTGACTGATTCCCCAGTAATAATGGCTGATATAGTGAGGCGACACCAACTCAATTACTTTAGTTCCCTGGCGACTAAAAATCGTATTTGTCAAGCCGCTGCCGTGGGCAGCAACTATCACCTCAGCGTGGTAAAAATGAGCAATTTGCTCAGCCAAAGACATCGACTCCGGCAAAATACAAACAAAGCCAAATTGCTCCAAAACCTCAACCACATCTTCCTCGTTCAAAACTCGGCGGTATCTTGCTTTGCTGCGGCTGATATAAATGCGTTTTGGATAGCTGGAACTAGGTAGAATTCCCTTGAGAAACTCCCGCCTCAAAAAATCCATCGCCCACCCAGAAGGCCAGCCCAAATATCCCGCAAAAGAAGGTACAATTAACTCGGTTGCTTGTATGTGAGGCAAGCGATCGCTCTCCAAGACTTTTTCTTCGGGAATGCCCAAAATTCTCAGACTTTCCCGCTGAAATTGGTGCTGACAACTATTCACCAAAAACCAATCAATTTCCGCCAAATCCCTACCGCTGTGCCGCAGCAATTCTATCCTCGGCAAAACATCAACCATCCAGTGAAAATAGACATTTCCCGACAAACCAGAAAGCACCGCCACGCTGCCGTCAATTTGCTTTAAACCGGGAAATGATTCTAACTTAAAAACGCTGTGTTTTCTAACATCATGCTTTTCACATCCAGGCAAAAAACCCGGATAATCTCTCGACACATCAGCCAACAAATAATTGTCAGGAGTAATTACAGCGATCGCCTTGCAAATCAGCCAATAATTTTCCTGCGGCACAATCCAAACTCGCCCGTTGGGAATTGCCGCCACAAAAGTCTTGGGCGACTCCACAGGTATCGGTTGCGAGTTGGACAAACGGCAAACTCCCCAACCCAAATGCACCGGATCGAACCACTTAGAAAGTCGCTGCAAACACAGCCCGCAAGTTAAACCGGCACACTCGGAATTGGCCAATTTGGAATTGGATCTCGCAAATTGGGAATTCGGAATATTTTCTGCACTTGCTTTTGGTGCAGATTCCCAAAATATTTCCACATAATTGTCAGCATCCAACTTAGCATTAACCAGCCAATCCCAGCTCGATAAATAAATACCGTGAGGATGTTTGAGAGAATTGCGTTCGGGCGAAATAAAACTCTCTTTTTTCCACTGTTTCTGCTCCCCATACCCGTGCAATTGCAACTCTAAAACCTTTTGATAATAATCGATCGCGCGTTCCCAGCGGCCCTGTTTTTCCAGCAGTTTTGCCAACTCAAAATAAACCTGCGGTAAAGCAGGTTGAATTGTCAACGCCATGCGGTAAACTGCAATTGCTGCAATTATCCGCTCTTGCTGGGCTAAGGAATTTCCCACCCGCCAGTAAATCTCTGCATTTTGTGGCTGAATTTGCAAAGTTTTTTGATAATAAGTGGCGGCCGATTCGTGTCCGCCGTACTCTGTTAAAGCATTTCCCAAATGCAAGTAAATTTCGGCTAAATTATCGCAGATTTCAGCAATTGGTAATGGGGCATTGGGCATTGGGCATTGGGCATTGGGAATTGATACTTTCTGCTGCTTCGCTATTCCATTTTGTGGATAATTAATCCGTGTATTCGTGTCACAATCAGTGTCGTGCCTTCCCTCTTCCTTTTTCGTTCCATCCGTTACATCCGTTACATCCGTTGCAAAACTTCCCTCTTCATTCCATCCGTTAAATCCGTTACATAATCCGTTGCCGAACTTCCCTCTTCCTTCTTCCTTCTTCCTTCCCATCAATGCTGTGAGAAATCGATCGCACGCAGCGATCGCCCTTGACAATTCATCATCTTCTACAGCAGCAAGTCTGCGGCTTTCTCCCAAACGGCAGTAAGCCTCAACAAAATCAGGCTTCAGAGCTATTGCCCGCTCAAAATAAGGCATGGCTTCCGCAATTTTGCCCAAAACCATCAAAGAAAACCCGGCGTCTGTATAGCCCGAAATATAGTCGGAATTGATCTCGATCGCGCGATCGAAACAAGCAACCGCCGCCGAATGTTCCCCCTGTAATTGCCAAGCTTTCCCCAGATTGTAGTGAGCCAAAACCATGTCCGGCTCCAACTCAATAGCTGTGAGGTAAGATACGATCGCCCTTTCCGGACTTTTGTCCAGCAAGGCTTGACCCAAATTATTGTGCAGCGTTGCCCAATCCGGCCTAATCTCCATCGCCCGCTGGTAAACCTCGATCGCCTCAGCAGCCCGATCGTCCTTGAGCAAAATCACACCCAGATTGCTGTAAGCTTCCACGTAATCCGGCTTCAGAGCGATGGCCTGTCGGTAGGTATCCATTGCCGCTTCGAGCTGACTATTTTCATCTAAAACCACAGCCAGATTGTAGAAAGCATCAAGATAATCCGGTTTTTTGGCGATCGCATTTCGGTAACACTCGATCGCCCCCAACAAATTACCCTGCTTGTGAAAAATATTTCCCAAGTTATAATGAACCTCAGCCCAATCTGGTTTCAAATCCAGAGCTTGTCGGTAGTGAAAAACCGCCTCATCCAGCCACGCATAGTCGCTGTAAAGTTGACCCAAATAAGCATGAGCCAGAAAAAACTGCGGCGAAATCTCCAAAGCTTGCACAAAAGCGTCTCTTGCCGCCGTCGGATCGCCTTGAGCTTCGAGAATTGTGCCTAAAGTCGTGTAAGCCGAGGGCGAAAACGGTTGAAGTTCGATCGCCTTGTTGCAAAAATCGATCGCCTCAGTTAACTTCCCCCGGTTCAAATAAATTTGGGCTTGCCGGATATATTCTTCAGTGCTCATTGCTAGCCAGCAGTTGCGGTTTCTTTACCGCTTCAGTAAAACCTAGAAATTCTAATTTAAAAACTTTGTATTTATATTTTGCCCGATCGGGCGATCGATTAATTTTATCAATAACTGTCGATCGATTTTTTTTAACTGCCCCTGCTTCAGTTCCTGCATTGAATATTTCAACCTCACCCCGCTTGTGGCAGAGTGAGGTTGAAATCCTTTAAAACTACCGGTTTTGTGAGAACAGCCCCGAATCTTATCCGGTGCTGCCCCACAACAGCCAGTTGTTTTAGAACAACTCGAAGTTGTTCGAGGTAATCGTCAGGCCAGTCTGCAACTGAGCAACCTGTAGCACTCCGTTGCTGCCGTTGAAGAACAGCGCACCGCTTGTTGGGTCGTAGACCAACTTGTTCGTCGTGCCTGCTCCTGGAGTAGCTGCGTTGAAACCAGAAACGACGACAAACTCGCTTGCCTCGAAGCTGCTGCCCAAACCAGAGAACACGCCACCCGATTTCAAGCGGATCTTATCTTCGCCTGGGGTAAAGTCAGTGATCGTATCTACGCCATAATCGCCACCGCTGGAGAAGAAGTAGAACGTATCGCTGCCAGAACCGCCGATCAAGACATCACTGCCTCTGTCGCCAGAGATAAAGTCATTGCCAGAGCCACCATCGACAGTATCGTTATCTTTACCGCCGAACAGGCTGTCGTTACCGTCACCGCCGCCGACAACATCGTTGCCCCGACCGCCAAAGACTGTATCGCTCCCAGATCCGCCGAGTACGGTGTCGTTGCCGTTGTCGCCAGAAACCAAGTCATTGCCATCACCGCCATCAACGAGGTCATCCCCTTTACCGGCAAAGATCCGGTCATCGCCAGTCCCGCCAGCTACAACATCAGCGCCGCTGCCTGCAAAG
>JARCMA010000039.1 GCA_030248405.1 Microcoleus sp. MP8IB2.171 | reverse complement strand
GGCATATTAAAGTTAGTAACCCGGCGCTTTTGTACGACCAAACTAACATCGGCAGCAGCTAACATTTCGGGCAATTTTTCTCGCGGTTCAAAGGGCAGTAACATTACATTAGTAGCTTTGTAAGTTTCGCAATCTTTTTGCAAGCGCGCTAGGGCTGTTGATTCCCCCACAATTACAAAAGCGATTTCGGGTATGTGTTTCAAACGAGCCGCTGCTTGGACAACTGTTTGCAAGCCTTGAGTGAGGGCAATATTTCCAGCGTAGAGAACCACAAATTTGCCCTTGAGTTTGTGAGTTTCTCGAAAGGAGTTATTTTCTTTGGGTAAGGGGCGAATGAAATTAACATCGACCCAATTCGGAACGCAAACTATTTTTTCCGGGGGTACTCCCTGGGAGTGCAATTTGCTGATAAAACCGCTGTCGATGACGCTGACTTGGCTGGCTGTGCTGTAGGCAAATTTTTCTAAAGCGTCAGCAATGCGAATTAACATTCCGTTTTTTTTCACCAAGCCGACGCGCACGGCTGCTTCTGAGACTATATCCTGAACGTTAAGGACGATCGGGATATCGCGAATCCAGCCGTAAAAAGCCACTGGGACGCAAATCGGTAAAGGGGGCATTGTCGAGAAAATCACGTCGGGACGCCAGCCTCTGAAGGCTTGGACGGCGCTGGAGACGACAAAACTACCGTCTAGCAAAAGCCGGTCTAGGAGGCTGGGATGGGGGCCGTTGACGCGCAGGTAGCTGCGCTGAATTGTCACGCCGTTCTGTTCTTCAGTGAGGTAAAATTTGCCCCGATATTCTGGATAAATCCGGCGCTGCGGATAGTTGGGCATTCCTGTGATGACTCGAACTTGGTGGCCGCGCTTGACTAGGCCTTGCGCTAGTTCTGTCATCAGGGGGGCAATGCCGATCGGCTCTGGATAGTAGTTATAGGAATAAATTAGAATACGCATAATATTTATTTTGAAGCAAATTGTCCTGCAGCCGCGTGCATCGAGCCTGCACCCGCAGAATTGCAGAGGATGTGGTTGGGTTCCGGGTAGGACAATAGGGGGCGAGGGGATCTTCCACTCCTTGGGAAAGAAGCCGCCCTGACCGGGCGGGTATCGCGCCCTCAGGTAATGTTTTTTCGCATTACCAGGCAGTTGCGGCGATCGTCGGTACGGATATAGCGAAGATCGTCTGTGAGCTTGTACATGAACACCAGTCCCCTTTCTCCTTCTCTGTCCAAAGGATCGCGCTGCTCTTGCATGATCGAGTGCAGCTTTGCTTCTAAGTTGAAGGGTTGACCCCTGTCCCAAATCCTAATTTCTAAGTAATCGGCAAACACTTTTACCTCAATGTCTATGGGCGTCGTGGGGGGCAAGTTCTGGTGAGCGTGGCGGACAGCGTTTGTAAAGCCTTCGTTGATTATCAGCCGGCACTGCCACCAGAAATCCGCTGGCAGCAGGGGCAAAACGATATTCTCCAACCATTCCAAAACGGATGTTAAAGCCTTCAGGTCTGTTTCAACCTGAAGGTGCGACTCGGCCTTTGGTTGCTTGTCTTTCATCTGTCTTCCCCCTGGTCGGCCCCCACCACCGCTTTACTCAGCGCCGGAAGGAGAGGAAAAGGAGGGCAAGGTCTTGGCAACATATTAGTTAAGTCAAGCTTGAGTTGAAGAAGCCCGTTTTGCCTCAAGGTGAGCATTCCTTTCGCACCATTTACTCGCACAGCAAATGAGAGACTTCCGATACTGTAACCCGCCTCGGTAGGGCGTTTAAATAGGGAAAATTCCCGAGTCTGCTTGCGAGGCAGTGATTTGAGCTTCGACCGTGTTAGCAGTCGGTACTTTTCTGAAAACAGGTCAGTTCTTCTCGTCCTCGACAATCATGCTGGGCTCATTCGAGTATGACCTCGAACTCGCCAATTGCTAATTATTAATACTCTGATTGCAGAGCTGGCAACTAGCTGTGCATTTTCTGGGCGTGTGAATTTTAACACTTAATGCTAACGTAGCTATCGCTAGCGATCGTCTGCTTGACTAAGTATCGAGTTCGAGTTCCCGTCCCCCGTCGGCAACAGCACCTCAAAGTTTAGCGGTGGGTGGTTGACCGCTCCTACATAGCCCCGCTATTTTTGTTAAACAGAACTGTTACGGTTTTAACAATTAGTTTCAAGTCATACATCAGGCTCCAGTTTTGTTGGTATTTTAAATCTAAACGGATGACATCTTCAAAATCGCGGACTTGAGAGCGACCGTTGACTTGCCATTCCCCTGTCATCCCGGGTTTGACATCCAAACGCTGCCACTGAGGGACTTCGTAGCGCTCAACTTCGTCTGGGGTAGGCGGTCTAGTGCCGACTAGACTCATTTCGCCTTTGAGCACGTTCCAAAACTGTGGCAGTTCGTCGAGGCTGGTTTTGCGTAAGATGCGCCCGACTTTAGTAATCCGCGGGTCATTGTCATTTTTGAAAAATGCGCCAGAAGCCTGGTTTTTGATTTGGGCTTTCATCACTTCGGCGTTGGTACACATCGATCGAAATTTCCAAATCCGAAATTGTCTGCCCATCCAGCCACAGCGGGTTTGACCGAAAAATATCGGGCCTGGATCGTTGATAGTGATAGCTGCTGCTATAGGTACGAGCAAAATTCCTGTAATCATCAAACCGACTATTGCCCCAACGATGTCTATCAGCCGCTTCACCCACGATTGCACTGAGGGGTGGGTCATCGGTAGCTGATTGTCCGAGGGGTTGGTCTCTCTGGGAGTTGAGGTTGCAGAGGGCTGCTCGATCGTCAGCACTTGATCTAGGCTGGTGAGAGCAAATACTGCCATCACCTGCGGCTTGAGGCTTCGGAGCACCAAGTCACTCTCTCGCTGTTTGGCAAATTTCAGATTGCTGACTAAAGCACCGATCCCGCTACTATCGATAAATGTCGTCTGACTGAAGTCTAGGACAATCTTGCTGGGAACGGTGCTGCCCGAAAAAAGTTGCTGGCAGGTTGTCTTGAAGTTTACGGCTTCAAGTACGCTCAAGCGCACGGGTATGTGAACTGAGGGAATCTCGTCCGAGTACGTAACCCGAAAATCTGCCTCTGGGGTTTGACTGACCATGAAGTCCTGGTTTCAAATTTCAAGCTGATGTCTTTAGCCTATTCTGTCCTAGCAGCTCCACCTTTACCAAATATTATGGTTAACAAAAGGCTAGCTTTATACAAACTTTACAAAAACGCCTGCAAACTCGCCCGCCGAGAATGATATCAAAGGCAAAAATAGACTTAAGTCTACCAGTGCCAGTTTTGGCCCAAAGATTTTTGAACGCAGTCGCGGCCAAACTTTGACATCGGAATCAAGATTTTTGTGGATTCAGGCCGATTAATCTTGTCGTTAATCATTTTGGTGCCTGTCTTGCACCGGATAGCCATCGCAGTTAACAGTTAACAGCTAACACACAAGTCAACAGTTAACGGTTAACTGGAAAACCCCCGTAACCAGCGTCGGGGGATGAGGTTAAGAATTGTAGACGTTTTCTGACTGGGAGGTTTCGCGGGTGATGGGTTTGACTTTGGCTTTGGCTTTGGCTGCGTTGCGTTTGAGGGCCTGGAGACGAGCTTCGTATTTAGCCCGCTGCTGTTTTTTGGAGGTTTGCTCGATTAAGGTTTTTAAGGCGCTGCCAAGGCTTTTGTAGGCGTTTGGGAGAGTGTAGCCGAAGCGGGTGGCGAGGGCGAGGGCTTTTTCGTCAGCGTCTACTGCTTCTTTTAAACTTTTCTCTCCGTTGTTTTTTTGGAAAAGTCTCCAGCCGGAGACGCCGCACAGGGATAGGGCCAGTAACAGCAGCAAGCCGTCTTGCACCCAAAGTTCGCCGACGGCGCCGCCTAAACCAATGGCTAGGGCTGCCATTTCCCAACCGTCTCTGGGGATGGTGTCGTTTTGGATTCTGGCGACTTCGTGCCAAAATAGGAGGTTGCGCTGATCCATTGCTAGCTGTTCCCAGCGGATCAGGTCTATTTGGATTTCTACCTGGTCTTTGCCTATTTCTTCGCTGCGGATCAGGGTAGGATTAACTTCTATTGTTTTTTCTACTGTTACCCAACTTTGGAGTTCTGGGGGCAGTATATTTTTCAAGCGCCGGATCTCACTCATCTCGGCTCTTGCTGTAGAGGTTGCATAGGATGTCATAGCTCCGGCCTATTGATTTTCCAAAGGTTAATATGTGTCTATTTCTGGAGTATAGCAAACCTTTAATGCAAATATAGTCGAGTAACGGGGGTCGATCGACCAATACTTGCAATTTTACTTGATTTTACTCTCAGGGGGCGATCGCAACTGCCTGCTCGATCATTTCCTTTGGAGTATTTCAGCGACGGACTGACACTCATCTAAGGGATACAGTACCAGTTATCCTACTGCTATTTCTGGCTTCTGCTTTGATCAGGGGGAACGCATCTTATTGAACACTGTTCATCGGTGGTGAGTATATTTTAAGATAAATTCACCATTGTTAGAAGCTATAGACACACTTTGTAAT
>JARCMA010000331.1 GCA_030248405.1 Microcoleus sp. MP8IB2.171 | reverse complement strand
TACCAACCGCCGCACCCTTGGCAATTGGTAGTCATCTACCCAAATCGGCAAACCGAAAGAGAAAGCAACATCCACTTTCAGGAAATGCTGGCACTCCCACAAATCACCCGTATTTACATCGATGAACTAAGTGCATCAGAAACAGCATCTCTACCGATAAAAGTGCTAAAACTGGTAATAGAACCAGACAACACCGCCGAAAACTTTGCCATAGATTTAGCCAGACAAGCCGAAACAGAAATATCGGATACCACAGCCAGAAAAAACTTCATCAACTTACTAGAAACCATCATTGTTTACAAATTACCCCAAAAAACCAGAGAGGAAGTTGCCGCCATGTTTAGCCTAACCGACTTAAAACAAACCAGATTTTATCAAGATGTTTTTGCCGAAGGACAAGCAGAAGAACAAGCTAAAGCACAAGCTGAAGCTAAACAACGAGACAAAGCTCTTATTTTCAGACTATTTAGTTTGGGATTAGCCACAGAACAAATTGCTACAGCCTTTGACTTACCTGTAGCCGAAGTAGCAGCGATTATCGCCGAAGCTCAAAAAGAACAAGCTGAACAAGCCGAGCAAAATTAATCAACGTACACTAAAATTAGTAGGGTGCGTCAGTTGCGAAAATCCTGATTTTTCGTACCAACCTAAGACTGACGCACCTTACAAGTGAATTGTTGACAAGTTACCGCAAAAATTCCGAGAGGAGATTGTCGCCCGCCATGTTTACCCTAAGCGACTTAAAACACACCAGATTTTATCAAGATGTTTTTGCCGAAGGAAAAGCAGAAGGAGAAGCAGAAGCACAAGCCAAAGCACAAGCCAAAGCACAAACTGAAAAACAGCGAAATAAAGTTGCTATTTTCAGAATATTTAGTATGGGATTCGCTACAGAAGATATTGCTACAATTTTTGATTTACCTGTATCCGAAGTAGCTGCAATTATCACGGAGTCTCAACAAGAACAATCAGAACCAAATCAATCAAACTAAAGTCTGCTTTAATCTGCTTTCAATTCAAACAACTTGTGAGGTAAAATCATGAATGAAGTCGATATTTTGTTCCAAATCTATAACGCCATTACCACCGCCCCGGCAATTCTTACTCCCCCTTTCATCGAAAGATTGCTCGCCGAAGTCCTCCCCTTAGCAGAATCTGGTGCTGATAATCATACTGTAGAAAAGGCTATAAATAAACTCTACAGAGAGTTTACAAAGGTCAGAGATGACATTAAAGGTCTGAAGAGAAAAAATTTAGATGATGCCGAACCAGAAATCACACCTGGTTATGAAACGGTAACAAATGAATATCCCGATATCGAAAAGTTAGAAGCAAATTTGAAAAAACGCATTCAAGAAGCCTCAAATATATCTCCTGCTGATGCTAAAAATTGATCATCCGCAAGTCTATATCTACAGCTACCAACTCAGCCAAAAAAGCAGCAAAACAGCAGCTAACTCAATCTGGACTTGGGCTAATAGTATCTGGCAACATTTCAGCCCGGAAAAAGAGTTAATCTTTTCCCAAGCCAACCTCGGTTATCCCCTCACGAGAGCCAAGAAATTCTCCCATTCAAATAAAATTGATGGTTCCTTTAAGTTTTGCCGTCTGGATGATAGCGAAGGAATTTTAGCGAGAATTGGTAGCCCAGAAACCGATGAAAATAAAGATATAGATATCGCAGCATTAAAAGATTTTAATGTTAATAATCTCATGCTTGCTGATAGTTATAAAGATTGGCTGGGACAGACTATTTTTATTACCTACAAATTACAAACCGATCAACCTTTCACTAAAAAATACCTCCGCCAAGTTGCGGATGACTGTTTAAAGAATCTCTTCCCAGAAGCATCTGTGCGCCCAACTTTTTGTCGCGATACTGAGTTACTGGGTTCTCCAATTTTTGAGTATAGTTCCCTAAAAAGTCAACTACAAGTCTTTGTTTATCTGGTTGACGATGAGATTGAGGGAAAACTAGGGCAAATTCTTCAAGCTTTATTTGAACTGTTTTATTATCGCCATAAAATTACGAAGGCTTTTGTGGATAGTCGCATAAATTATGATATCCTGAAGCAACGATATGAACAAATTGATGGGACAATTGAAAGCTTAGAAACAAAAATTAAAGAAGTAACTCAGATTGGATCGACAAATGATGTTTGGCCCGAAAAATGTTAATATTGATGAGTCTTTGACATATCTAAAAAGCACACTCAAAGATTTACTTATAGAAAGCTTGAATTATCAAAGAGAATTAGAATGTTTAGAAGATTTTAATAATACGATAAATATTCATGTTTACAATTATCAGGAAAAACTGTCTGAAATTTGTGATAAATGGCAAGCCTCAACCGAAGATTTAACAACATTTAAGTTTTTTGTTGATAGAAATTGTCCGTATTTTCAAAGACAAATTCAGGGGGATTTAGGCTATTTTAAACATGGCACTGATTTGATTAAGATTGCGGTGGATTTGGTGGCGGGGATTGTAGATATTGAACAAGCAGAAATCGATCGCTCTTTAGAAAGAACCATTCAAATACTCGGTACTGGATTAGGGGCTGGAGGCCTTGTGGTGTCTGCGGTTGCCAATTATATCGAGACACCGCTACTGTTCAGAATACCTCAAAATGGCGATCGCATTCACCCGGCTGTAGCTAGTCTGTTGTGGAGTCTCCTGGCTGTCATCGTGGTTTCGGGATTGGTGGCCCGGATTAATGGTGCGTGGAAGATAAAGGGTAATTTTAGATGGTTTCGGGGTAAGTCTCAACCTCCGAGATTGCCCGATTCCCAAAGTCCGGCAGTTAATGATATGTTACAGGAATCAGCAGAAGTGCTAGAGCAACATTCCGAACAAGAATCAAACTAAATCCTAGAGATAACTAATGTCATACAGTGATTTTACCTTAAATCGAGTTTCTAAAGACTTTAATTTAACGATTGCCGAACGCTCTAATATATTCGCAGAAATTCCCGAATTAATACCTAGCGATTTTCTCCAAGAAACCCTGCGTGATAATGTAGCTTTAGCCCTCGGTAGCAATACAGAAAAAGCGCGATCCGAACTTATTATCACTCCTATTCTTGTCGAACTTAGAAAACAATTAAATTATCAAATTAGCTGGTTTTCCGGCATTGACTTTAGTGTAGATAGTACCAAAGGATTAAACGGGAGTTGTGACTTTATCATCAGTCAATCTCCCGAACTTTTATTCGTTAGTGCGCCAGTCATCACCATTGTTGAAGCCAAAAAAGAAAATATACTAGCTGGTTTAGGACAATGTGTAGCAGAAATGTTGGCGGCGCAAATTTTTAATCAAAATGAAGGTAATGAAATTCCTGTAATTTATGGCTCTGTTACCACTGGCACAAACTGGAAATTTATGCGATTATCAAGACAGACGATCGAAATTGATTTAGTTGAATATTTTCTCAATGATATTGGTAAAATTTTAGGTATCTTAGCTAGTGGCATTCACTCATGTTAAGACTCGGCGGTTGAAACCGCGTCTATACAAACCATGTCCACCTCCGCGGACTAAGAGATCAGAGAGAATTTAGAAGTGTTGAAATCCTCGATCGATCTTTAAGCCAACATCAGGACAAATACCGCTGCTATCAGTCAACAAAATATCGGTGCTTTTCGTAGTGATTCCGACGATCGCAGCACCATCACCGATTCGTTCCACCAATAACTTAGCACGGTCGATCGGCAAAAACAGCACTAACTCAAAATCCTCTCCACCGTACAACGCCCAATCCAGAGCCTTTTCAGTAGATACGATTTCGCTTAAACTATGGGGAATTGGTATTTTCGTGCGATCGACTTTTGCACCCACACCGCTAGCCCGACAAACCTGAATAACCGCATCAGCCAAACCATCGCTGCTATCCATTCCAGCAATAGCAAACTCACCCGCAGCATCTAAAATTTCCCAAACAACCGGCAAAACATCCAGCCGCGGTTTAGGCTGTTGATGAGCGAGAATTAGAGAAGTTCGATCGCCCTTTTCCAGATTCTGCCCAAATTCTGGATTCAACAACAATTCTAATCCCGCGCGGGATGCTCCGTGAACACCCGTAGCCACAATCCCCCAATTCGATCGCGCATTAGACCTGCGAATGGTACGATCGCACTCAACCTCCCCAAAAGCCGTAATCGCCACAGTCACCACGGGCGATCGCACAACATCCCCACCGGCGATCGGCGTATGATACTCTTGCAAACAAGCCGTCATCCCCCGATAAAACTCTTCCACCCACTCCACAGCCGTATCCGCACTCACAGCCAGGGCTACCGTCACCGCCAGAGGCCTTGCACCCATCGCAGCCAGATCCGACAAATTCGCGGCTGCGGCGCGCCATCCTGCGTAATAAGGGCCTGTGGTGCGATCGCTAAAATGCACACCATCCACCAACATATCCGTCGTCACCGCCAGAGATTGGTGAGGATTTGTCGGAAGTACCGCACAATCATCTCCCACAATTTCTGCGGGGCAGAATTTTTGTAGTATTCTTAAAAGACCTTGTTCACCGATATCTTTAATCAGCATTAAAAAGGATTTTTTAGTGAGATGCGGGCGGGCAAGATGCCCATCCCACAATAAACTCCATGTATTATGGAACAGGTGTCTTATCTGTAGCACGTTATTGATGCTTCATTCAGTTGACAGTTGACAGTTGACAGCGACCTCTACCTGGAACGAAGAGGATTAGAGTAATAAATCGTCTACTTTTAATTTCTCCCCGATCAGGGTTCCGGCTTTAAACCAATTCTTTCTGGTAATTACTAGACCTCTTGCAAAAGTCCTTTTAATCAAATTTTGGAACGGGCTCTCCGGCCCGTTCCACAAGAAAAAATGTTTTTTGTGGGATGGGCCCGAGAGCCCGTCCTAGTTATTTTTGCAAGAGGTCTACTGAACCAATGACAACCAACCACTGACAATCAACAACTGTCAACTGTCCACTGTCCACTGTCCACTGCATTACCATTCCTTACCAGAACTCGGCGGCAAGCGCAACCTAGGAAACCTATAAAAAGTATCCCCTTCATCATCTACCTCTAAAATCGCCGAAAAAATCTTAACTTGCCGACTTAAATACTGCTGAGCAACTTCAGCCTCAACCCTAGCATTAGCCGCCAGTTGAATCAACGAAATTTGACTGTTTTGAGTTTCCAACAACTGATAAAAAGCCTCATCCAACCGCTGCTTTTGCTTGCTTTCATTCACATTTTTTACAATCAACAACCCGGCGAATCCGCCCAAACCTATTACCAATAAAAATTGTAAAATAGCCATATTCTCGATTTAATTCCTAATTTCAATAACGAAACTATAAAAATTATCTCTTCCTCCAGCCCGCTGATGCGGGATTTATCTGTGCAGAAGCGATTTTAATCTCCTTCACCATCTAGAAACTATTTCAATCGCAGTCAATCGATTTTAGAT
>JARCMA010000330.1 GCA_030248405.1 Microcoleus sp. MP8IB2.171 | reverse complement strand
TGCAACAGTGAATCTGTTCTTTCTCTGAATGTAT
Organism: Microcoleus sp. MP8IB2.171; assembly: GCA_030248405.1. Lineage (GTDB taxonomy): Bacteria > Cyanobacteriota > Cyanobacteriia > Cyanobacteriales > Microcoleaceae > Microcoleus. The sequence continues at coordinate 8,168 of JARCMA010000330.1, read as the reverse complement.
TGCAACGTAAAGACTTATAGATCAGCCCTGCACACTTGCCTAGACTATCCTTGAGATCGCCAACAGATTTCAACAGAAGTTGAATAGATTCCTCAATTTGTTTTGAAAATGCCTCAATTTCTGGTTCCGAAGGAGTATTCTCACCTTCAAATTTAATCTCGTAGCTTCTTGGTGGTATATTTATAAAATTCCAGCCAAAGCTGAGAGCCATTTCCGAATCTTTAAAAAATTTGCCTGTCGCTGTGGGAAGCAGATTCAGGTTCTCTTCACTTATCTCTGCACGAATGAAAGCAAAGGGAGCCATAAATACATCTGGTACTTGCAGATAAACTGCGGTAAACACCTGTTCAATATATTTTTGGAGTCCTGCCTTTCCCTTGCCAAAAAGATTGTAATAGAGAAACTCTGCCATCAGTTCTCGCCACCCCTCATCCTCATACTGCTCGGGTAAAAACATTTCAGGAGTAACAAGTTCATCCGCTTGTTGCTGGAAATAATTGGCTAGTAAAGCATGAGTTTTGCGAAACAGAGTTTGATCCTCCTGAAAATAGGACTGCCGAAAGACATCCCGCGCCACATCATCTAAGCGGTAGTGCCCTTTGGTAAACTCAACAAATTCTGAGTCTTTCAACCATTCAAAGTAACCCTCTGCATTATCGGCATCTTGTTGTAAGCCTAATTCAACGCTTCCAAGCAAATACCGAATCATCGCCCGATCGAACCATCGACAACAAGCTACCACATACAAAACTTTCCGATGCCGGGGCTCTATCCCCTGCAAAAGTAATTCAGCGATCGCTTGGTTTCCTTGGGAAAAATCAGGTTCTTCACCTTGCTCTCGTTGCTTCCGTACCCAATCTAGATAATAGGGTAATCCCTGTGTTGCGTTGTAGATTCTGGCGCGTATACCGCCATTCTCAATGCCAATTTGCTTGAGATATTCCTCTGTATCCTTCCTGCTAAACTTCTTAAGTGCCACCTCAAGGAGCAACTTCCGATCCTGGTTGAGCTTGCGCCAACTCTCATCTGCTTGCAGCGATCGCCGCCCTACAACCACGAGCCTTACTGGTGCAGAAGACAACGCAGTATCTTCGACCAAATACTGCCATAGCCATTGATTAAGGTAAGACTGTGCTTTTTCATAGGTATCCAAAATCAGCACGAGCGATCGTCCTCTGCTTTGGGCAATTTGCATCAGACTATCAGCAAATGCCTGCGTCAGTTTGGAAACTGGCTCTAACATAAGAGCCTGTAGCTCAGGCTGGTCTTTGGTCGCAGGGTGATTCCGCACTCGCTGCTCGATCGATTCTTGCAAGCTGTCTGCATCCTCTCCGATCCCTGCTAATGCAGAAAAACCTACCCCTGAAACATTAAAAGATGTCGGCTTACTTGAGGTGGATGTCAAACCTATTGGGCCTAGCCATATGAAGCGTTGAAACCAGCTTCTAATCTTCTTTGCTTCTTCGCTGCTAGTTGTTTCACCATCAATTGAGTGATCACTCAACTTGTATAGAGTTGACTCAAACTGCTGCTCCTTTTGTTTGAATGAATCAGCGATCGTTTCACCTCCAAAACGCTCAACAGCCTGCTGATGTACTTTTCGCATCAGTTTGAGGGGAGTTTCGATACCAGCGGTTTTCGCAAAACAAATTTCCAGAAAATCAACTTTGCCTGTATGAGCTTCCTTTAACCGCCCCAGTAACGTGGTTTTACCAACTCCGCCAGTTCCGCAAATATTGAATAGCAAGGGTTGTCCCTGAGATTCGTTGAGTGCTAAGGCAAAGCGTTCTAACAGCCTTTTCGCCTCATCTCGTTCAATGTAATGGCTATCTGGCACTCGCGATCGCATCGGAGATTGACGACTCATCTCGGACTGAGCCGACTGCTGAGTCTCTTTATTTGCTAATTGTGCCTCTTTTAATTTCGCCTCTCTTCGAGCAACTTCTTCTCGTTTGTCATCCAGTTCCATCTTCAGGTGTACTGGAATCGTCAAATTGCTGTAGCCTGCCGCTTGCTTTTCTATTAAGAGAAGCGCTTTTTGATGAGCAATTAGTATTTCTTCCTGATCGGCGCAATCATCCATTCGATTTCCCATCCCTCAAGCTTGCTTCCAATTTTGCCACCTCTCGCTGTTTTTCCTCTAGTTGAATTCGCAGATGACCGGGTATTTCCAGCCTGCCAAAGCCAGCAGCCTGTTCTTCTAGAATAGCGAGCGATCGCCTCGCCATCGCCAAGGCTGGGGTCATCACTTCCTGATTTGTCATCACCCTAGGCAATTCTGGACTCTGGGTTTGACTGGGTAGTCCCTTACCACCACACAACATTGCGACTGGGAAGTCCTCCGTTGCTGTATCGAAAAAAGGAGTTTGCTGCTTCCCAAAGAAGTTACGGGCACTCTCCTCCACCGTTTTGCCTAAATGAGTCATGATATTGGAGAGGGTGACAAGGCGATCGCCCGGTTGATTTGCCGCTCCCTTCAATGCCTCAATCAGATGATAGGTATAGAGACTGAGGATGCGATCTGGACGCACGTAGGAACTTTGATTTCCTCGTGATGAGGTGAACACTGCCCGACCTTCCCCCCGCTTCAGCGCATTAACCACACCTTTCGGTAACGCTGTAGGCACAAAGTCTGTAGGCAGATCCTTAGCACTAGCCATCCCCTCCGCATGACAACTATCAATGATCACCCAGAGACGTTTAGCGTTGATATTGCCTAATTTCTCACTCAATGTTTGGGCTGAAAGAGCCGTCTCTGGAATGGCTTGCGGATCAAAATCATGTTGGAACAAGTAGTAAGCACTGCTATCAAGTTCAACCATGCCATGCCCAGAGTAGTAAATGACGATCGTGGCATCTGAGTCTATTTCTGCACATTCTTTTAACCAGTCCAGACCATCCAAAATGGCATTGCGAGTCGCACCCTGGTTCTCTAACAACCGGATGTGATCGGGACTATTGGGATATGCACAAAAATTTGCGTCAGTCAGCACAGCTTTGAGCGCTTGAGCATCCTTAACTGTTACTGGAAGCGAGTAGCCAGAGGCTACGGTATTACCAACACCAATCAACAGCGCGTAACCGTGGGTGAATAGATCGGACATCTCAAAAAACTCCAGCAAAAAACAGAAATCTCTCAACCAGGCTTAAAAATATATAATCACTAAACCCAGAATAAACTAAAAAACAAAATCAAGCTACCTCAAAAATAAATTCTAGACTAAGCTGTTAATTTCATGGCTTACTCGTTATCGCTACATTTTGCCCATTTTCACTCGATCGCACTATCTGCAACTTTCAAAAATTACAAATTATAGGCACTATTTACTTAAAAAAGCGTACATTCTGACAAATATTTACACACCATATCGGTGTCTTTAGCAAACAAGCCGCGCCGCGTTCCTACTTTGATAGTGCGCCGATTTTTTCCCTGCATTAATTGACAGGATTCTGAGTAAAAACCAGCGTTCTTTCTTCTCTGTAGATGGTAAAAATGTTTTCCGACTGCCAAAAAGTCTCTCCTTTTCCATAAACACTGGAGTTTAGACTAAAAAATGAGCGTAGCTAAAAGTAGCTGCCTTTTAAGAGCAGGCAAGCTGTTGCTCAAAAACTCAAGAAGGAAGAGATTAAACAACTAATCTTGAAGACTTTTTGCGTCGAGAAACCCGTTTTTTAACAGTGGGATATCGCGGTGCTACCGTCCGTACCTTTCCTTTTTCCCAACCAGGGGATTTTCCCCTCTGTTTAGGCAATTGAGCCGGAGTACCAATGTCAACTAAAACCGACCACATTGATTGAGCAACACGTCCAGGAGTTAAATTGATAGTAACAGATTGCCAAGGTATAGCAATCCTAAATGATTTTCTGCGTGCAAGTATATTGACGTATTTTGGGGAAATCAAATTTATGTTCGTTAGTAAAAAACTCAAACAAAAATTTGACAATTTTAAAAGACCTACACAAATACCAATACTTTCTTAAAAAGTTTTTAGCTTGTAACCAAATATCTTCAACGGGATTCTGTTGGGGAGCATATTTGAACAAATAAAATACAAGTAATTGACCAATCATCAGGTTCTTTGTCACCATTTACTTCTAATAAAAAGTCTCTAAATTCTCCATATTTATGATAACTAGCTCCATCCCAAATCAAGATAATCTTTCGATTTTTATATTTATTTTGTAAGTATTTTATGAATTTAACTGTTGATTTTCCATCACCAGATGGATGGCTCTGAGCATGGAATTCTTTGCTTTGATAATTGAGTGCGCCAAAATAAGTTTGTCTATCTTTTTCATTGGTAATTGGGACTTCAATTCTGATTTTGGATTGACCCCAAACATAACCAGTCAGATCACCATGAAGTAGATGACATTCATCTAAAAAGAATACTATTATTTCCCCAGATTCTATGCCCGCCTTGTTTTTGAATAAAATATCGTTAATTTCTTCCCTCTTTTTTTTTACCAGTTCGACCTCAGATTTAGGATTGGTTTTTTGAGTTTTTTTCCAACTAATTTTCGCCCGGTATAAAAGTTCATAGTAACTCTGTTTTGATTTATATATCACACCAAACTCTCGCTCTAAATAAGTAACCAGCTCATCTAAATTCCCATATTATTTATTCTTTAGCCACTCGATTAATTCAGTATTTTGTAGAGCTGTTAAATACCCGGGCGACCCTTTATGTCATAGTTTGATTCCTGCGATGCCTTGGGTTTTAAATTGTTTTTTCCAATAACCAACAAAAAATTCACTTACACCTAGGATTTTGCTAATTTCATGGTAGAGCTTACCTGAGATAGCCATCCTTACAGCTATTGCTCGGAGAGAGTCTCTTGCATCGATATCACTTTTAATGAAAGATTCATGCTTGATATTTCCTTTTCCATATCTTTTAGCGGCAGTTGTAAGTTATTCATCTTTTTATTGTCACAATCAAGTATTGCATATAATTGTATCATAGTCTTGATAATGATTTAGGATTGCTATATTTTGATCGGCGTTTGACTGGTTATCTGGAGCCCCTTACCTGTGATTGTTACTGGGACGTAAATCGAAGAGTATCCAGCGCAAATCCTCTACCCATCCCGGCAAAACCTGCGAGATCACAACGGAATACGATTAAAGGCGATCGCCTTTAAGCGTATTCATCTCGATGGTAGTGCGATCGTCTCGACTTTTGGGAGTTTACCGAGCGATCGAGTGCGACCGCAGCCATACTCTAAATCTGAGAGAGGTTTCGCCTGAAAAACCCTCCCAAAGACAGTTTTAATTTATCCCAAACAGAGGTTAAAATAAGGCTGCTAAATTCATTCAAGCATCTAAGCATGACATCTTCTACTATTGACAATCTAACTGAACAGCAATGGCATCAGCAATCTGCTGCCGATGCTGCGAAATATCTGAGGACAGATTTAGAAGCGGGATTGTCAGAAGCAGAGGTGTCTGAACGTCAGAAACTTTATGGTTTCAATGAAATCAAAGGGAAAGCAGGGAAAAGCCCCATCATCCGTTTCCTGATGGAATTCAACCAACCCTTGATTTATATTTTGTTAGTTGCTGGCATCGTCACCCTGCTGCTAAAGGACTGGGTGGATGCGGGGGTGATTCTGGGCGTGATGTTGATTAACGCCGTGATTGGCTTTATCCAAGAATCGAAAGCCGAAAATGCGATCGCCGCCCTAGCCAAATCTGTCACCACTGAAGCCACCATGATTCGAGATGGGCAAAAGGTTCGGCTCAACTCCCGCGAACTGGTTCCTGGCGATTTGGTGTTACTGGCATCCGGTGACAAGGTGCCTGCTGACGTGCGGTTAGTTAATGTGCGCGACTTGCAGGTGAGTGAATCTGCATTGACAGGGGAATCCGTTCCCGTCCAAAAAGCAACCGAACCCCTAGCCACGGAAACGGTTTTAGCCGATCGCAGCAACATGGCCTATGCCGGAAGCTTGGTGACATTTGGGCAAGCAAAAGGAATTGTGGTAGCGATCGCCAACCAGACCGAAACTGGGCGAATTTCGCAACTGATGGATCAAAGCACTGGGCTGGAAACACCACTTACTCGCAAGATTGAGCAATTTAGTAAGAGTCTGCTGTACGTCATTCTAGGGTTGTCAGCATTCATGTTTGCTGTGGTGATGGGCAAAGGAGGAACCTGGACAGACGGGTTTAAGGCGGCAGTGGCCCTAGCCGTGAGTGCCATTCCCGAAGGACTCCCAGCCGTGGTGACAGTGACGCTAGCACTGGAGGTGGAGCGGATGGCCAAGCAACACGCAATTATCCGCAAACTGCCCGCCGTCGAAACTCTCGGTAGTACGACGGTAATCTGTTCGGATAAAACAGGCACTCTCACCGAAAATCAGATGACCGTCCAAGCTATCTATGCCGGGGGGAGTTCCTACACTGTTAGTGGGGTGGGCTACCTAGAGTCAGGCTCGATTTTACAAAACGATCGCCCCGTAGAGGTAAGTCAATTCCCCATATTGCAGGAATGCTTGCAGTGTGGCTTATTGTGCAATGACTCTCACATTCAAGAACAAGATGGGCAGTTATCTGTAGCAGGCGATCCCACCGAAGGGGCACTGATTGTCTCGGCGCAAAAGGCAGGGTTGACACTGCAAGAATTAGAGGAGGAACAACCGCGACTAGATACAATTCCTTTTGAGTCGCAGTTTCAATATATGGCAACCTTGCATCAGCAAAGAGAACTAGCCGATCGCCACACGATTTATGTTAAAGGTTCGGCAGAGTCTATTCTCAAGCAATGCCATCACCAAATTGATGCAGATGGTCAAAACATCGACTTAAATCAAGAGGAAATTGAGCAAGTTGTCGATCGCATGGCATCCCAAGGTTTACGGGTTCTGGCATTTGCTAAGAAAGAAATCTCTGCCCGAAAGGAGGGGATCGATCGCGAAGATATTGACGACGATCTAGTCTTTCTGGGACTCCAAGGCATGATAGACCCACCCAGATCTGAAGCGATCGCCGCCGTGCGAACCTGTCAGTCTGTGGGAATTCAAGTCAAGATGATCACGGGCGATCATGCCCTAACTGCCGCCGCGATCGCCCGTAAAATGGGACTCAGCCAAGAAGAAGATGCCCTGGTGTTCACTGGGAAGCAACTGGCAGAAATGGACGATCAAGAACTGGCGAATGCCGTTGAAGCTAGTAATGTGTTTGCGCGGGTTGCTCCTGAACAGAAACTGCGACTGGTGGAAGCTTTGCAGTCCAAGGGCGAAATTGTTGCCATGACTGGAGATGGGGTCAATGATGCCCCAGCACTGAAGCAGGCGGATATTGGCATAGCGATGGGGATTACAGGCACGGAAGTTGCTAAAGAAGCGGCGGATATGGTGTTGACCGATGATAACTTTGCCTCCATTGAAGCCGCCATAGAAGAAGGACGCACCGTTTATAGCAACCTGTTGAAAACCATTGGGTTTATCCTACCCGTCAATGGTGGAGAGGCGATGACCATATTGGTGGGAATCTTGGCTGGTACCACCCTGCCAATTTTGCCCGTGCAGATTCTCTGGGTGAATATGGTGAGTTCCGTCGCCCTGAGTGCCACTCTAGCGTTTGAGCCCAAATCGGCTGAGACTATGCAGCGATCGCCCCGCCGCCCCAATGAACCCCTATTAACGAAAAAATTGCTGTGGCGCATCCTGATTGTTTCCATCTTCAATCTCATTGCTGTACTTGGAATTTTTGAATGGGCTTCGCAAGCCACAGGTAATATCAATTTGGCTCGAACAATGGCAGTCCATACGCTGGTTTCTGCAGAAACCTTTTACTTATTGAGTATTAGCCAATTTATTCCATCTCTGTTTGCATATTTAAAAGATCGCACTCAAGAAATTGCTTTTATTCCTGCGATAGGTGTGGCTTGTGTGTTTATATTTCAAGTTTTCTTTAGCCAGTTGACTTTCATAAACCCGCTATTTGCTACCCAACCGCTTAGTTTTATCCAAGCTCTCATTTGTATCGGTGCAGGGATTCCAGTAATAGTTCCTGCTCTGTTTTTAAAGCGGTTTGCTCCTCTTGCATAAGCAGGAGTCAGAAGACGGGTCTTCTGGGTTTGAGGTGTAAACTGTATAATGTATGAACTTTCTGCTAGAGGCTAAGCTCATGGATTTTCATCTTGACGGATTACTCAATTTGC
>JARCMA010000329.1 GCA_030248405.1 Microcoleus sp. MP8IB2.171 | reverse complement strand
GGCTACGATTCCTAGTTGGTGATAGTCGCCAGCAGCCATGTAAGCATCCCCCAAATCTTCTCTAATTTGGAGAGCTTTGTTGTAAAAGGCGATCGCATCGTCAAACCGCCGTTGCTCTTCGGCTACGTTTCCTAGTTGGTGATAGACGCTAGCAGCACTGTGGAAATCCCCCAAATCTTCTCTAATTTGGAGAGCTTTATTGTAAAAGGCGATCGCATCATCAAACCGCCGTTGCTCTTGGGCTACCCTTCCTAGTTGGTGATAGACAACAGCAATATTGCCATTCACGGAGGAGTCATTTAAGGCTATCAATTCATCAAGATTTTCTTGATAAACGGCTCTTGCTGTTTCCAAGTCAGCACTTTCAAGAGCTTCATTTGCGTCTACTACTCGCAGATACCTCCAGAAATCAAAAGCATCTTGCCCCTTTGCCTTTGCTTGTGCCAAGTGGATGCCAATTTGGTTCAGCGCCCTTTCTCGCAGGGACTTAAATTCCGGTTTGCGCCCCAATCGCTGATATACCTTGCCCAAGGCTTGCAGAATTGCTTGGGCTTGAGCCCATTCTTCCTGCTTTTCTGCCAGTCGTAAGTGTTGCAATAGGTTCGGTTCTTCCACTCGCAGCACAAAGCTTGCCAGTTCCGCATTCCCGATCATTTCCTGACGGAAATTATCCGCCAACATTGCATAGAAAACTAGCAACTTTTTTTCTAGGGTACTGATTACCTCCTGCGAGCCCATTTTGTCTAACTGTTGTCGCAAATACCAAGGCAATGCCGGGTGAATTTTGTAAATACTTCCCACCAAATCTTCCAGAATTCCGGCAGCAGTTGCTTCATTCAACAGTCCAATCCAATCCGAATTCTGCAAATTTTCTCCAAACACCGCCCGATATGCTTGTCCATATCCATCGTCAGGACTTTCTGAAAAAAGATGAAGCCAATCTGCATCAACTCGCTCAGAAAATAGCCCTAAAAACGGCAAATGCTGCCGCGCCCGTGCCGACAAATTGGCAAACGAATAATCCAGCGACACCGCCAGAGATTTCTCTCTCCCTTCCTCCTCTGCACCCTTGAAAGTATCCAATCCCCGCCGCAGCGCCTCAATCAACTGCACCGGAGTTTGCGTCTTCAAATGCCGCAACACCACCGTCAGCGACAATGGATGTCCGCCCAACAGTTTCAGCAACTCCAGATATTCTTTGGGCAATTTCGCCCTGTCAACCCCCGCTTCCCGCAGAATCTCCGCCGCGAACTCTTCCGCATCCGGCTGCACCAATCCCTTCAAACTCCGCAGCGCGTAACCGCAATCCAACCAATTTTCCTCGCGCCGACTGGTAATCAGCACCCAAGATTGTCCCCCGCGCAACTCTTTGAGAAATTGCTGCAAGCTTGCTCTTTCCGCAGCCGATAAAAGCGGCTGATTTCCCTGGGGAAATCCATTCACCGGTTCAAAATTATCCCAAATCAGCAGACAAGGATTAGTTTGCAAATATTGTCGCACCACCGCCTGCTGTCTTTCCGGCGGCAGTGACGAGAATTTTTCACCGCCCAGTTTCCTGCCAATTTGATTGACTACCTCACTCAACCCCGCACCGCGTTCAAAGGAAGTGAAAAAAACGCCACCTTTTCGCCCCTGAGTATCAGCCAACCACTGTGCAAACCCTTTGACCAACTCAGTTTTGCCTACGCCGCCCATCCCCTGCAACAGCACCACATGATTTTGGCGAAAAGCTCTTTCCAAGCACAAAATATCGTAATCTCGACCAATAAAACCGTAGGCGCTAACTTTTGGCAAATCTACCAGTAACTCCGAAGCAATCACAGATGAATTATCAGCTTCTCCCATCAAATCTGCAAAACTAGGAGTTGTAGTTTTGGGCCGAAAAGGCGTGTAGGGTTCCTGCTGATACAGCACCGGCACCAGCCAATCTTGCAGCGGTAACATCCCCTTGGGACTGGGGCGCTGTTTGTCTATGGACATAGATTTGCGCCCCGCAGCCACCGCAGAGGCAATGTCTTCTCCCCGCGCCAATTGCCCATAAAGCCTTCCCATGAAGTGTTTCGCGCCTATCGCGTAGACGGAATAAGCCATTGCGACAACGCCTTTTGCACCCAATTTCACCAACTGTCCCGCCACCGAAGAAAAGGCTTCTTCCCCAGCTTGTCCCGACTTGCAAGCATTGAGAATAAAAATCGGTACGCGGCAATCTGTCAAATATTGGGCAATTTCCCTAGCAGTAACTATTTCCGGATTGCCATCAATATCTTCAAAGACTAAAACGCCTTCTCCCAAATTTCCATATTGAGTTTGAACGGTTTTGCTGTCAGCTTGAAAGTCGCCGTGCCCGTCAAAATGAACGATATGATAAAAACCTTTGCGGGCGTTAAGTTCTGCTTCAAACTGCTTTAAACTGGGGGGACGCAATACGGTAAGATTCACCTGTCTTTGAATAGGTTTAAGCGCCTCTAACATCGGGCGGGCGATAGTTTGAAAATTAATATCGCGCTCTCCGTAGGGTCGAGCAATTACCAGTAAAATATTTAATTGTTCGTCAGACATTGTACCCAATTCTGCCCGAACTGCATAGTTGCTAAGACTGCGATACATCCCCGCCAGCTTTGGTGCGAGAAATTGATAATCTGAGGTAAACAGCAATTCCCAGGGCAAATTGAGTACGGCGGGATTGTCGGCAACAATGCTAATTTCGCACCTATCCAATCCGTCTCGCGTCGCCTCCTGAAAAAATTCCCGCGCTTTGTCGCTGCTGCGAAATACTAGGTCAAATAGCTGCTGTCCCCAAGCTTGCAACTGCTGTTCAACTTTTTTAGCATTTTCCGGTTGGAGTCCGTAGGGAAAGCGCAGATATTCTTCGAGATACCAGCGCAAATCGTCTAATACTTTGCTGTCAAAGGGATGTGCAAAGGTGACAGGAGGGGCGTTTCGGGATGCTGCGCGGCCCCGCTGCCAGGATAGTTGGATGGAATCGCCTTCGTGATTAATGCGTAGGAAGTTTTCTGCCATGTTTTTTGCAGCTTGATTAACTTATTATTATATTGGAATTTATCCATAAGAGCCAAAGAAATCGGGTTTTCGGAAGTTTTTGCGCTGTGACGAAGTATTCTCGCAAAAAAACCGGGTTTCTGATGACTTGCGCGGAAGTCCTGATCGATTCTTCAAGTGTGTTGCTATTGATTCCGGATTGTCTGGGTAACGATAGTTTAGAAATTTGAGAAATTTAGGGAGAATTGGTTAACTCTTGAATTAAAGGTTAAAATGCGATCGCTCTCAGCATAGAAAGGTTCTCGCTCAAGCGCAACATCAACTATCACATTGGTGTCTATGAGGACTTTCACAAGTTATGTTTCTCCTTCAAATATTCCCATTTTGCTTGTTTATCTGGATCGTCAAAATCTAGCGGTTCGGGTACAGCATCTCGCTCAAACAAAGCTTGAAATGCTTTCACCTTCGTTTTAAACTTCGTCTGAGGTGTCTCAGGTATCGCACTTTTCGAAACACTAGCCAGTTTAACAGCATCAGCCACTGGCCAAACGATGATTTCCACATCTCCGGGTGGCATATCTAGGGGCTCGAAAGCTACCAAATTGCCAGTTGCATCGATTTTACCTCTAAGTTTGTATGCTTGCATAGTAATCTCCTAAGTTTGTCTCTGTATATTTTATGTTACCCTAAATCCTCAAAGGCGATCGCAATATCTACCCATTCATAATTTTATTCCGAATTCCCTTAAAGTCAATTCACTGCGAAATAATTCCACTTGCTAAAATCCCCAAAATTTTATTCACATCTTTGAGATAATATTCAGTTAAATCAATATAAATGACACTTCCTTCTAGTTTGATGAATTTCCAAATACTCCCAGTTGTCACCGCCCCATAAATTGCCAAAATTTCATTACCTGTACGTTCATTAAATATCCTTGCCGCTAACATTTCTGCCACGCACTGTCCTAACCCAGCATTAATATTTTCTTTTTTAGCTTCCACCAAGGTAATTATGGGAGCGCTGACAAATAGTATTTCGGGTGAATCGCTAATAATGAAGTCACAAATTCCATTTAATCCCCT
>JARCMA010000328.1 GCA_030248405.1 Microcoleus sp. MP8IB2.171 | reverse complement strand
CCGAAAAAGCGAAAATCGAGCTCTCCAACCGGGACTCCACCTCAATCAATTTGCCCTTCATCTCCTCTGACGAAAAAGGGCCCAAGCATCTGGAAATGGAACTCTCCAAAGCTAAGTTTGAAACACTGGTGGCTCATTTGGTGCAGGCGACGATCGATCCGGTGACTCAAGCCCTCAAAGACGCAAGTTTGACCCCCAAAGACATAGACAGAATTATTTTAGTGGGAGGCTCAACCCGGATTCCGGCAGTTCAAAAGGCAATTAGCAAGTATTTTGGGGGCGTTTCTCCCGATAAATCAGTCAATCCAGACGAAGCTGTAGCGGTAGGCGCGGCAATTCAAGCCGGGGTGTTGGGCGGTGAAGTCAAAGACTTGCTGCTGCTCGATGTGACGCCTCTCTCCCTGGGACTCGAAACCTTGGGCGGGGTATTCACCAAAGTAATCGAGCGCAATACAACTATTCCCACCAGCCGATCGCAAATGTACAGCACGGCGGCAGACGGGCAAACCTCGGTAGAAATTCACGTGCTCCAAGGCGAGCGGGCATTGGTTAAAGACAATAAAAGTCTCGGCAAGTTCCTGCTCAAAGGCATTCCCCCAGCTCCCCGCGGCGTACCTCAAATCGAAGTTACCTTTGAAATCGATGCCAACGGGATTCTCAAAGTGGCTGCTGAAGACAAGGGAACCGGAAAAGAACAAAGCATCCAAATTTCCAATACAGGGGGATTGAGCGAAACCGAAGTCGAGCGGATGCGACAAGAAGCCGAACTTTACGCCGACGAGGACATCAAGCGCGCTCTACTCGTCGAACTCAAAAATCAAGCTGACTCCCTCGTCTATAATTGTGGTGTAACTTTAAAAACCAACGCGCAACTGCTGAGCGACGACCTTAAGGCGGAAGCGGAAACAGCCGCAGCAGCCTTGCGGGCAGCGATGACTAACCCCGACATCACAGTCGAGGAACTCACGCCCGCAATCGAATCTTTCAAGCAACTGCTATACTCGCTGGGGACAGCAGTCTACGACCAAGCCCGCAGCGGGGTAGCCCCGTCAGGATCTGTTGTTGAAAGCGAGATGATGTCAGAAGTAGAATCATCAGAACCCGAAGATGTTAAAGCGGACGACGACAGTATTTTGCTGAAAGAAGAGCTGCTGGTGGCGCCCCAAGCTCCGCCGGAACCAAAGCCGGAACCAAAGCCGGAACCAAAGCCGGAATCAAAGCCGGAATCAAAGCCGGAATCAAAGCCGGAGCGACAGTCAAAACGACAGTCAAATCCACAGTCAAATCCACAGTCAAATCCACAGTCAAATCCACAGTCAAATCCACAGTCAAATCCACAGTCAAAACAAAAACAGAAGGTTCCCGAACCAGAAGTTGATGATATGAATCCTTTCCTTTAAAACAGAAAAGCTAAAAATTAAAAGTTAAAAATTAACAATGAGAATTTTTGATTTTTAATCTGTAATTTCAGGAAAGGTCGCCCGTTTTTTTTTCGTACACTTTTTGTTATTTACCTCCAGGCAAGCAGCTCTATGGCCGGTGATTACTATGAAATATTAGGCGTTTCTCGCAGCGCAGACAAAGAAGAAATTAAGCGTGCTTACCGCCGCCTAGCTCGCAAGTACCATCCAGATGTCAACAAAGAACCCGGTGCCGAGGAGCGGTTTAAAGAAATTAACCGCGCCTACGAGGTACTCTCAGAACCAGAAACCCGCGCCCGTTTCGACCGTTTCGGCGAAGCAGGCGTTAGCGGTGCAGGTGCACCTGGGTTCCAAGACTTTGGTGACAGCTTTGCCGATATTTTTGAAAGCTTCTTTCAGGGCTTTCAGGGCCCGGGGGGCCAACAACAGCAAGGTCGTAGGCGCAGCGGCCCAGTGCGCGGAGACGATTTGCGGCTCGATTTGCGGCTGGAGTTTCGCGAAGCAGTGTTTGGTGGAGAAAAAGAACTTCGCATTAAGCACCTAGAAACCTGCGAAACTTGCAGCGGAACTGGTGCCAAGCCGGGAACTAGACCCCAAACTTGCTCGACTTGTACCGGCAGCGGCCAAGTCCGACGCGCTACCCGCACTCCTTTCGGCAGCTTTACTCAAGTTTCAGTTTGCCCTACCTGTAACGGCACTGGGCAAGTGATTGAGGACAAGTGCGAAACTTGTGGCGGCCGGGGCCAGAAAGAAGTGATGAAAAAGCTGAAAATCACTATTCCGGCTGGGGTTGACAATGGTACTCGTTTGCGCGTTTCCAATGAAGGGGATGCTGGCAAACTGGGCGGGCCGCCAGGGGATCTTTATGTGTTCTTGGCTGTGAGTGAAGACCCGCTATTTAAACGGGACGGCATTAACGTTAATTCGGAAGTGAAGATTAGTTATTTGCAAGCAATTTTGGGCTGCCGGTTGGAAGTGGAAACGGTAGACGGGCCGACGGAATTGTTGATTCCTACGGGAACTCAGGCGAATACTGTTCTGACTCTGGAGAAAAAAGGTGTGCCTAAGTTGGGAAATCCAGTCAGTCGTGGCGACCATTTGATTACGGTGTCTATTGACATTCCGACTAAGGTGACGGCTGAAGAACGGGAATTGCTGATGCAGCTTGCTAAGCTGAAGGGCGATCGTACCGGTAAAGGCGGCTTGGAAGGGTTTCTGGGTAATTTGTTTCAGAAATAAGCAATTTTTGACACCCATGGGTGTCAAATTTTCCTGTTTCAGGATTCCCCGGCAATTGGTTTTAGTATCTGTCAAAAAATTGTGTGCCATTGCTCACAAAAATCTCAGGTGGGACGCTTCCTGGGCATTAGGTTTCAGCAGCGCTCAAAAAAGTGAGCGCAATTGCGCTCACTTTTTTCAGAAAGAATAATAATCTGTGTCCAATTGGACACAAAATTTTAGATTCTCCACTTTCCAGGCAACTTGTTTAAAAAAACTAAGGCTTTCAGGATTTGAGATTACAAAAAGCATTATGAATTCAACATCGAAAATTGAAAATCCCAAATCCCCAGATGCCAAAATCGATCTGCGGGGTACTCCGTGTCCTCTGAATTTTGTCCGCACTAAACTGCGCTTGGAGCAAATGGCACCGGGTGCTGTTTTGGAGGTGTGGCTGGACGCTGGGGAGCCGATCGAACAAGTACCTGATAGTCTCAAAATGGAAGGCTATCAGATTCTCGAAACGCAATTTGTCGCGGATGAGCCGGAGTCGGGCTTTTTTTCAATGAAAGTGCAGCGCCCAGAAGACAAGGAAGCAGGATGAGCCTGAATTCGCCCTCCATCGTCGGTACTGTAATTGCTGTTCAGGCTAACTTCTACCAAGTGAGGTTAGATCCCGAAGTCTCCATTGACGGGAAAAATGCTCCCCTCGCTGATTCTCCGACTCTCCTGTGCACGCGCCGCACTCGACTAAAAAAAATTGGTCAACAGGTGATGGTGGGCGATCGCGTGGTGGTAGACGAACCGGACTGGACTGACCGCCGGGGTGCAATTTCTGAAGTCTTCCCGCGCCAAACAGAACTCAACCGCCCGCCTGTAGCTAATGCCGATCGCATTCTCCTTGTTTTTGCCCTTGCTGAACCAGACTTAGATCCCGCATCATTAACTCGGTTTTTAGTCAAGGCCGAATCTACAGGTTTAGAGGTGAGTTTGTGCCTGAACAAATGCGATTTGGTCACTTCCTGGGAGTTGGAACAGTGGCGCGATCGGCTTTCAGGCTGGGGCTACGAACCAATGTTTATTAGCGTCCGCAGCGGTGCAGGAGTTCAGGAAGCCCCCGCTAATGATCAAAATGAAGTTTCTGAATCGGAACTGCCTTTCCATGACTTAGTGGAGAAAATAGAGCCATCTATGCTGAGTTCTGAGGACAACCCCCAAGTTCCAAATTCTGTCAACTTGTTACATCCGTTAAACCCCGTACATAGCCCGTTGCCGAACTTCCTTCTAGACCACCTGCAAGGGAAAATAACGGTAATTTGCGGCCCTTCTGGGGTAGGGAAGTCCAGCTTGATCAACCAACTGATCCCGGCGCTGAACCTACGAGTGAACGCTGTTTCCGGCAAACTCGGCCGCGGGCGCCATACGACTCGCCACGTCGAACTATTTGAACTCCCCGGCGGCGGACTTTTGGCCGATACTCCGGGCTTTAATCAGCCGGCTCTCGAATGCGATCCCTCAGAGTTAGCGGAATATTTCCCAGAAGCGCGCCAGAGGCTGGCTTTGGGTAGCTGCCAGTTTAGCGACTGTTCGCACCGAGACGAGCCTAACTGTGTGGTGCGGGGCGGTTGGGAGCGCTACGATTATTACTTAAATTTTCTCGAAGAGGCGATCGTCCGCCAACAAGCTCTGCAAAACTCCAGCAGCGCCGAATCGAGTTTGAAGCAGCAAACCAAGTCGGATGGTACGCAGCATTACGAACCGAAGCTGCAAACTAAAAAATATCGCCGCTCTTCCCGCCGCCTTCAACACCAGTCACTCCAAGATATGTGTCAAGACTTAGAGGAATTGTGAGGAAGTCGCCGCCCATCGCCCGTAAGCACTAGAAAACAGTACCAAGACTTACCCAGAAACCGGGTTTGCTCGACGAAAATACTTCGTTGCACCCCGAGGGCCCGTTCGCCAAGCCCGCTTTCTTTAGTAAAGAGTGCATAAGTCCTGAGTACATTAATAGCTAAAATTAAATGGCCTTAGATTTGTTAAAAAAAGTAGAACAGAAGCAAAAGTTAGCGGGTACTGCAGGAGCAAAAATATTGTGAATATTCAAGAACTGTTTCAAAAAGGCGGCCCCGCCATGTGGCCCCTGTTGGTGTTATCGATTTTATCTTTGAGTACAATTATCGAGCGCTTGTGGTTTTGGGCAAGCCTCCTGAGCAAAGAAAAGCAGATAGTTAACCGCATTCTGGAAGCGGCTCGCAGCGATTGGGGGGCGGCTAACGAGATGGCCAGACAAGCTAACCGACAGCCGATCGGGCGATTTCTTTCTGCACCCCTGCGGCTCTACAATCCCGAACCAGATTTATTTCGACTCGCACTCGAAGCAGCAGCCGATGAAGAGTTGGCTTCGATGCGTCGCGGTGACAAAATCTTAGAAGCTACGATCGCTCTGGCACCTTTGCTGGGCTTGCTGGGAACAGTTTTGGGCTTGATTAACTCGCTCAGTTCCATCCGTCTGGGCGACATTGGCACGGCGGCCACGAGTGGCGTGACATCGGGCATTGGCGAATCGCTGATTACTACTGCTTCAGGGATGGTAGTAGCAATTTTTACCTTGGTGTTTTATCGGATATTTCAAGCTTTTTTGTTCAACCAGGCAAAAATATTTCGCAAAGCTGGAAATGAACTGGAATTGCTTTACAGGCAATACTGGCCTGCAGCTAATGCTAAGGGTCGATCGCCCGGTGCAGAATACAGCAATTCTTCTTTTGGTGCAGATGGTTTGAACATGCGTTCTCTCAATTCTCAAGAATCGGGAGAACGGAATCGGGAGCCGAAATTGAAAGGTTCCGATCCGGCTGAAGATTCACCTTCTAATAATTAAAACTCCTGAGAACTGATGAAGATTAATCTAGATACTCCTGCTGAAGAGGCTCGGATTGAGCTGGTGCCTTTAATTGACGTTATCTTTTGCATTCTGACGTTTTTTCTCCTGGCGGCTTTGCAACTGACTCGCCAGCAAGCCATTAATGTCGATTTGCCTAAAGCGAAGACTGGACAAACGCAAATGCGAGAGATGCTGATTGTCAGTATTGACGATTTCGGGCAAACTTATATCGACCAATTGCCTGTTAATTACCAACAGCTCGATCGAGTTTTAAAGAGTTTCCAAAGCAAAAATCCTACGGGGTTGATGGTGCTGTACGCTCCTCAAAATGCGAGATATGCCAAAGTTGTCGAGGTTTTAGACAAATTGAGAGAGGTAGGGGGCGATAGAGTTGCCCTGGCAACTCTTCCTAGTTCGGCTTCTTCCCCATTGCCCAATCCCTCGCTTCCGAATTCTGGCATTCCTGCGGTACCTGCGATCGGCAATTCCGGTCAACCTCTGCCGTCTCCTGTGCCTCCGGGGCAGCAACAGTTCAATCCCAATCAGTTTCAATCCCCTCTCCCGGCTCCGGGGCAGCAGCAGTTCAATCCCAATCAGTTTCAATCTCCTCTCCCGGCTCCACAGCAGCCTAGTAACTTTGGGGCAAATCAGGGCATTCCTCCTGTTTCGCCTGCACCCGCTGCTCCCAATTTCAGACCCGGAGCGGCCACTCCACCCCAGGATGGCGGGCCCTCGAATTAGTCAGAAGAAAGAAGAGACCTCTTGCAAAAATAACTAGGACGGGCTCTCCGGCCCATCCCACAAAAAACATTTTTTCTTGTGGAACGGGCCGGAGAGCCCGTTCCACAATTTGATTAAAAGGACTTTTGCAAGAGGTCTAAGGAAGAAGGGAGAACAGAGAAAAAGAAATTCTCCCACTCTCCCCATCTTCCACTCTCCCCCTCTCCTCATCTCCCCCTCTCCCCCTCTCTCCCTGGCAGACAGAAGTTCCACCCGATTTGGTATAAAGCGCTTCAATTCTTTTG
>JARCMA010000327.1 GCA_030248405.1 Microcoleus sp. MP8IB2.171 | reverse complement strand
TCATTACAAAGTGTGTCTATAGCTTCTAACAATGGTGAATTTATCTTAAAATATACTCACCACCGATGAACAGTGTTCAATAAGATGCGTTCCCCCTGGCTCTATCTGCGGCAGCCAAGGAAACTGTTAACAGAATAGATGCGTTTATTGATGGTAATCTCAATGCCGTG
The DNA here is from genome assembly GCA_030248405.1 of Microcoleus sp. MP8IB2.171. GTDB lineage: Bacteria > Cyanobacteriota > Cyanobacteriia > Cyanobacteriales > Microcoleaceae > Microcoleus. The sequence continues at coordinate 3,476 of JARCMA010000327.1, read as the reverse complement.
CGCGTAGAAGCGATTTTACCAGGTTTATCTGCTTACCTGGGCCAAACGGTCGAACAGCGAAAGGATAGTCCTGAAATGCGGTTAGCGACAGAAACATTAATCCGTCTCAGTCGTAAAGATATGATCAATATTCTCTCTTACGCTTTGCTAGATATAAATGGACGGAATGTTTTAGATACGAATACACCGGATATTGGTCTAGATGAATCCAGTCACGATTATTTTAAAGAACCTCTGCAAACTCAGCTACCTTTTGTCTCTAGTATGAAGCGATCGCCAACAATTCCCGATCTAATTCAACTGTTTTTTAGTAGTCCTGTTCGCAATGCAAAGGGAAAGATACTAGGGATATTGCGAGTATCCTACAATGCCACAGTTGTTCAGCAATTAGTAACTCGACAAACAGAGCTAGCTGGGGCAAAATCATTAGCAATTCTTTTAGATAAAAATTATATTTATCTAGCCCATAGCACGACACCTAAACTGCTTTTCAAATCCCTTGTCCCTCTGTCGTCTGATGTGGCAAATAAACTACAAATAGAAGGGCGTTTGTCAAAAGTTTTGACTAAAGAAGCTGCTACAAATTTACCGATAATCAAGCAAGCATTAGATACCAAACAATCCTCTTTAATAGCATCATTTACGGAAAATAATAATCAGGCAAATTTGATCGCGATCGCTCGTTTACAATATAAACCTTGGTCTGTGCTTTTCGCACAACCGCTAGCTGTGGCTCTAGCGCCTGTGGAAAAGCAAATTAATGATGCACTATTCCTATTTACACTAATCGCTGGAGTAGTAACAATCATCGCCGTTGGCATTGGGCAACTACTGACTAAACCATTGATTTATCTCGCTAATATCGTGGCTGAGTTTACTGCGGGTAACTTAAATATCCGCGTTAAAATTAACTCAAAAGATGAAACAGCTCAACTGGCACGAGCTTTTAATAATATGGCAGGACAGTTACAAACATCTTTTGAAACTTTGGAACAACGGGTAGAGGAACGGACAGCAGAGTTAGTCATTGCCAAAGAAAAAGCCGAAGTAGCCAATCAAGCCAAAAGTACCTTTATTGCCAATATGAGCCATGAATTGCGATCGCCCCTCAATGCTATTCTAGGTTTTTCGCAATTGATGGTACGCGCCACAAATATTCCCCCAGAGCAACATGAAAATGCCGGAATCATCTATCGCAGTGGTGATTATCTATTAACACTAATTAATAATGTTCTCGATTTATCGAAAATCGAAGCAGGTAAAACCACCCTCAATATTCGCGATTTTGACCTGCATCGCTTGCTGAATGATTTAGAAGATATGCTGCATCTGCAGGCAACCAATGCTGGCTTGAACTTGAGTTTTCAGCGTACAGAAAATGTCGCCCGCTACATCTGTACCGATGAACTAAAACTGCGTCAGGTTTTAATTAATTTACTCAGCAATGCCATCAAATTTACCTCAGAGGGTAACATTACTCTCAATGTCTTTCAGGGAGAGCAAGAAACCACAGATGTTTTTAATTTGCATTTTCGAGTGGACGATACTGGAGTAGGTATTGCACCCGCAGAAATGCCAAAACTCTTTGATGCCTTTAGTCAAGCGCAAGCAGGAAAAGAAATGCAGGAAGGAACGGGTTTAGGTTTAGCAATCAGCCGAAAATTTGTGCAATTAATGGGGGGAGATATTTCGGTAAAAAGCGAATTAGGAAAAGGTACAACTTTCTCCTTCTATATTCAGGTAAAATTGGGGCAGAAAACCAACAGCAAGATTACAGGAGAATATCCCAGAGTGCTAGCACTTGCTCCCGGTCAACTTAGCTACAAAATTCTCACAGTCGATGATAAATCTATTAATCGACAATTACTAATTAAGTTGCTCAGTCCCTTGGGATTTGAGGTGAAAGAAGCTAGTAACGGACAAGAGGCGATCGCAATTTGGGATGAATGGGAACCTCATCTAATCTGGATGGACATGAGGATGCCAGTTATGGATGGCTACGAAGCGACAAAATACATCAAATCTACTACCAAAGGCAATGCTACGGCTATAATCGCGTTAACCGCGAGTGTGTTGGAAGAAGAAAAGGCGATCGTGCTTTCAGCCGGTTGTGATGACTTCCTTCGCAAACCCTTCGTTGAACAAAGTATTTTTGATGCACTAGCTAAGCATTTGGGAGTAAAATATATCTATGCAAAAACAATATCTCCAGTCTTGGATGATACAGAAAAAAGCCCATTGACATCGGAAGATTTAACCTGTATGCCTCAAGAATGGATTAGTCAACTATACGCAGCGGCACTTGAGGCAAATACCAACCTCGTGTTACAAGTCGTAGGAGAAATTCCCAAAACAGAAACTCGTTTGATAAAATGCCTGACCAAACTTGCCATTCAATTTAAGTTTGAGCAGATTCTTGATTTAGTAGAACCCCTGATCAGCAATGAATCTTAATTATGAAATCGAAAATAAAGGTAATATTCTAATTGTAGACGATCTTCTAGAAAATCTACAATTACTAAGCAATGCGCTCCTTAAACTCGGCTACACTGTTCGCAGCGTCACCAGCGGGCGGATGGCACTGAAAACGGTGAAGGTAAAGCGACCAGATGTGATTCTTTTAGATGTTAAGATGCCTGAAATGGATGGTTATCAAGTCTGTAGAACTCTCAAAGCTGATGCAGAATTCCGCCAGATTCCAGTGATTTTCATTAGTGCTTTAGATGATGTCTTTGACAAAGTAACCGCCTTTGAGTTAGGGGCTATAGACTACATTACCAAACCATTTCAAATCGAAGAAGTAGTGGCGCGTCTGGAAAATCAGTTAACCATTCAACGCCAGCAACAGCTTCTGGAAAAAGAAAACATGAAGCGCCGGGAAGCAGAAGAGGTACTTTATCAATCGAGGGCTTTACTGGCTAGTGTTTTGAATAGTTCCCTTGATGGTATTGCGGCAATGCAGGCTGTTCGTAACACCGAAACAGGGGAGATTGAGGATTTTCGGTGTTTAGTTGTCAACCCCGTGATTGCTAGAGCTTTTAAACGCAGTCGTGAAGAGATGATTGGCAAATTGGTACTAAAAAAGTTTTTGAGTAATATTGATCTAGAATTATTTAATCGCTTCGTTAATATTGTCGAGACGGGGGAATCTTTAGAACAGGATTTTTACTATGAATCAGGAAAATCTTGCTGGTTTCACTTCGTAGCAGTCAAGCTAGGAGATGGTTTTTCCGTTACTATCCGTGATATTACCGCCCGCAAACAAATAGAATTGGCTCTGCAAGATGCCAATCAAAAATTAGAAGAACTGGCAAATCTAGATGGTTTGACTTATGTGGCTAACCGTCGCTGTTTCAACAATCGCCTTCTAAGTGAATGGCAACGCCTAGCGCGAGAAAAGCAGCCACTTTCTCTAATTTTATTGGACGTTGATAAATTCAAATCCTACAACGACTACTATGGTCATCTGGCTGGCG
>JARCMA010000326.1 GCA_030248405.1 Microcoleus sp. MP8IB2.171 | reverse complement strand
ATAATAATTTTTTGTACGGCACTATACTGGATTTACTTTTTTGTACATCATACCTAGTTTACCACTTGTTCGGTCTTAAGTAAACCGTATTGAAATATAAACTTCAAACATAATTCACCTCTGCAACAAGTTAAGTAGTGTTTACTCTTCTCAACTTATCCGGGCAAATAACTCGATCGGCTCGTCCTCAGTGCTGATTTGACGCAGGTAATTTTTGAGAGTTGGTGCTGTCTAAAATCAGCATTTCGGTGGAGAAGAGTTTTAGGCGGGGCGAATCTAAGTCGCTGCTACACATACAAAGTCCGCAAGGCAACGACTAGAAAAAGAGCCTTTTTATCTTATTGTTGAGATTTGAGTTAACTCAAAACTCAAAATCATTAAGTCGCTACACTTTCTGAGACTTCCTCTTCGCAAATGGTCAGATGCGAAGGCTGACACCGTTTAATGCGGATGCTAAGCCTTTTGGCTCCCTCGCTTTCCAAGTCTTCTATGTAGCCTGGAGTATTGCTGGAAGCTTCTTTGTCGGTGTCGAAGGGGCCAAAATAGTAGGTACAGTGGGGCAAATCGGTGACAATTTCTACCCACCATTTCTCAGCTCGGCGGTGGCTGGGTCCCGCAAGCACGGACAAGACTGCGACGTAGATACAAAATAAATAAAATCCGAGCATCTTGATTCTTGAGGGGTGATTTAATTTATTATTTAAATCTATCAAAATAATTTGCCAGCCCGAATCAACCTCAGTGCTGATTTTGGGTCGATCGACTTTAGATGCGAGATTTTAGATCTTAGATTTTTTCTCCCATCTAAAATCTAAAGCAAAACCCGCCGGTGCGGGTTGTTTGCTAACTGAAAAATGCTCTTTTTCCAAACTAGATGGCTGGGCAAACCTCAGCAGGCTGAGGCTTAACGCTTGCCTTTGGGGAACTGTTCTATGCCAGCCCAACCGTAAAAAACTAGCTCGTCGTTCTGAACTCGGCAGCGGTCTACTCGCAGTTGAGTGCCTTCTAAGGCAAATTTGTCTAAGTCTAGCAAGTTATTTACGTGGGCAATTATAGCTTGGCCCAAGTCTACTGCTTGCCCGTCACCGCCGTAAGTAACGCTGACAAATTGGATTTTGCGTCGGTCTTCTACTTGCAATTGAGCTGTAATATCTATGTTGACGGGTTCGCTGGCATCGCCTACGGTAATTTCGGACTGCAGCCGAATTGATTTGTCTGTTCCGAAGCTGACTTCTGTGTTTTGAAAGTGCAGAGATTGCTCTTGGTATTTCAGCTTCTGGAGTTTTTCAACTACAAAAGGTGTGTTGAATGAGGTGGTTAAATCCGATCGACTTAAGACTACTCGCATATTTGCCTGGGTAGGCTGTCGCAATTTGACTTGACCTGCAAAAATCGCCCCAAAATCAATGGAGAGTGCTTGCAGGTAGAGTTCCATCACTTCTATGCGGAGGCCGTTGTACATCAACATACCTTTGCCAACGAAGTCGAAACCGTCGATGCTTCCCTGCAAGAGTTTGGCTACTGGTTCGACTCGGATGTTGGCTTCGGCCTTTTCAGAACGCTTGAATAAGGCCGCGATCGCAGCTCCTGCTACTTTGCTGACAAGGCGATCGCCACTTTGACCTTGAAAGGATGTACCGCTAAACAAAGCTGCTACCATTTATTCGTTTGCTCATCTACAGTCGCCATTATAACCTCCTATTAAGAAATGTTAAAATAGCTTGTGCTTATTCACATCATAAGCACGGATTGTTTACTTGCTGTGCATGGAAAATAACATTTTTGATTTTTTAATTGCTCAGGGGAGTGCCTTGGAGACAAGCGCGATCGAGCAACGCTCCATCCCAAACGGTTTGTTGGATCATGGCGCACAGTAAATTAGCCCCCGTCAGGTTAGCGCCACGCAGTACGGCTCCATTCAGGATCGCTTCTTCCAAGTCAGCTCCCGACAAATCAGCGCCGGACAAATTGGCATGGCTCAAATCGGCGGAGTGCAAAATTGCCCGAACCAAAGCTGCGCCCCGCAAATCGGCACCGCGCAAATCGACACCGCTCAAATCCAAATTGCCGATGGATGCCCCCGTCAAAAAAGCACCCCCAAAACTTGCGTCGCGGACTAAAGCGTTAGCGAAGGAAGCTCCCCGCAAATCGGCATTGCGAAAATCTGCGCCTCGCAAGTCAGCGCCGCTCAAGTCAGCGCCTCGGAAGTTAGCTCGCAATACGGCCCGCTGCAAGTTAGCGCCGGCGAGATTAGCTCCACTCAAGTTGGCTTGAGACAAGTCTACACCGGCGAGATCGGCTCCCGATAAGTCTGTGCCGGCTAAATCTCTGCCGGCCAACATATGAATTTTGCCTTTGCGTATGGCTTCGAGGTGGTTAGTCATTAGTCAGTTGTCAGTTGTTGGTTGTCAGTTGTTGGTTAACAGTCAACAGTCAACAGTCAACAGTCAACAGTCAACAGTCAACAGTCCAGTTATTTTATAATGCCGGAGCGGTCGCGGTCGTTCGATCGCCCGATTCTTCCAACCATACATTCGGCAGTTGGCTGGGGCGGCTCGGTAACTCCATCAAACCCATTTCTGCGAGTCTGACGACGTTACCGAGAGTTTCTACCAAAGCCGGATCGAAGCGAGTACCCGACTGTTGCCGGCACTCTTCCAAAGCGGCGAGCAAACTCAAAGCCTGACGGTCGCCGCGCGGTTGAGTCAGTTCTTGATAATAAGCTACCAACCCCAAAATCCGCGATGCAATGGGTATTTCTTCGCCTCGCAAGCCTTCGGGTCTGCCGCTGCCGTCCCATTTTTCGAGTTCGTGCTTGACAATTTCGGCTATTGGTGCTATCTCCGGCATTGCTTGCAAAAGTTGGCAGCCGATGAAACTGCGATCGCGCCAAAATGATAGAGTTGCTTGGTCGAATTGATCGGGAGTGCGATCGAATACTTCATTTGGGGCCGAAACCAAGCCGACTCGAAACAGCAATCCGGCCAACCGCAGTCGGCGCAACTGCAAAGCCGGTAAATCCAGCAGTTGACCCAAAGTTTCTGACAGCGCCGCTACCTGCAAAGAAGCTGCGGGATTTGAGCTATCGCGTTCGTCCACGCGCTGGGCCATCCGCAGAAAAGCTTGCAGTTTGTTGGCGTTCAAATTGCGGCTGACGCGCAAAGCTTGACCTTCCAATTCCCACAAATCGCGGGTTTGGCGGTTAATTGCTACCATTTGCTGCTGAGAACTTTGCAGGTAAGTGACAATCCGCGATACTACGCCGCTAATGTCTGCTAAGGGCGGGCCTTTGGTGGCGAGAATTTCATGGTGAATTTCTAGTAAATTGTCGGCTAGGGAAGAATTATAATGTCGTGTTTGTTCTATAAAAATTTCTGCCGCCGCCGACACCAAAGACTGGTCAAACGACCACAAACCGTAGAATTTTCGCTCTGTATCAACTTCTGGCTTGCCCTCTGGCAAATATTCTTCGGTGGAAAGTTCGCGACAAAGCACCATTGCTTTATAAGTCGGGGCGAGGATGATTAAATTCCATTCTTGGATGATGGGATCGATCTCATCGAGTTCTATTAAAGATACATTTTCTAATTGGCCGGTTTTGTGGGTAGCGAAGCCGCTGTCGGCTACTGCACCGATGACGACGCGCCGCGAGGCATTAGCAATATCCAGGTAGCGATCGGCTTCCTGCAAATACCATTTTCCCTGCTGAAACGTCACCAAAACTAGGGGTTTGAGTTCGAGTTCTTCCCCGCCGCTGGTTTGCAAAATGTGGTCTTCTAGGGCGTGACATAGGGCTACTAGGGTGTTTTTGAAGTATACCCCGTAGCTAGAAGGCAGTTTTCCGTCTGGAAGTGTAGCTTGTAGTCTGGCGAGAGTTGATTCTGGATTCATTGCAAAAGGCGGTGCCGGCTCTTATTTATTGTAGCGGGCGATCGAACTTCTAGAAAAGACTTTGGGCAAAAATCCGAGTTTTTGATTTTTCCCCGCTTGGCAACCGAGTCAATGTAGACTGCGCCGAAGAGTACCTGATTAATTTTAGCAATTTTCTGGAAACCCTCTGTCTTTGGCAGAGTTTTTTTCAGACGAGAAACCTGCCGAGAGGAAGACGGTAAATGACTTAAGTATTAACTACTATTTTTTAAACAAGATTATTAGGAATTCTGAGCGTGCTTCAACAAAATAGAAGTTTAGGGGAACAGGCGATCGACAAAGTGGCCGAGATTGCTATTGCTAGCAAATTAGACGAATCCGAAACTTTGTCTGTCACAGTTAACACCGATCCTGGTCAGCTAGCCCAGGGAGAAGTAGAGGCCGTTGCCGTTGAGGGCAAAGGATTGGTAATGCAACAAGATTTGCGCGTGGAAGAATTGCAAATTCACGTCAAGGATATTGCAGTCAATCCCCTCACCGCTATGTTTGGCAAAATTGAACTGAACGGGCCTGCCTTCGGTGGGGCGCGCGCAGTTTTAACAGAAAGCGATATCAACCGCGCTTTTAATTCCGAATACATCAGCCGCAAACTCAAAAACTTAAAAGTTACTGTTGACGGACAACTGCGGACAATAGACGTTAAAACTATTGAGTGTCAATTGCTAGTCGGAAAAATCGCTTTAAATGCTGAGGTATTGGTGCGGGAAACGGCCTCCACGGAAAAGATTTATTTCACAGCAAAACCTGAGATCGCAGCGGGCGGTTGGGCAATTTCTCTTCAGGATGTCGAGTATCCTGAAAACAACGAATTTTCGCCGGAGTTAACTGAAGCTTTGGCGGACAAAGCTGGTGAAGTTTTAAACTTGCGAAATTTTGAAATTGAAGGAATGTCCCTGCGAATTCAGCAGCTAAATGTGGAAGCTGGTTTGCTGACTTTGCAAGCTGAAGCGAAAGTCGAACAATTCCCTAATTAGCAGCTTGTAGGGTGTATCAGAAACAAAAAATCTCTTCAAGTCCAGCAACTATTGGAACTGGCGCACCCTACCATTATGCTTTGCTTTGGAAAAATCTCGGCAGTTTATTCAATCCCTCTAAAGTTATAAAAAAGTCGATAGCAACCCGCAGCAAAATATCACCGCCGTTAGAGGCAGGTATGGGGAGTTTACTTTTACTCTTGACAAGTAGTAGTAAAAAATTGGAAACTTTTTATGATCACTGTAACTTCTTTTTTGAAAAAACTGCGTAGCGGTCAATTTTTGACTCAATTTTTGACTGTATTTATGGCATGTTTGCTGCTGTTTACCAGCACCGCTTGCAATGCGGGCGATGTTCGAGGTGCTCGACCCGACAATCCTCCCGTTCAAGCTGGAGGAATGAATAACCCTCACAAGGGTGGCGGTGATGGATACACTAATTATAAAACATTCGGGTCTTCTGGGTTTGAGGTGATCATAAAAACTAATTAGAAAAGCAAGCTAATAGTCGAGCTCGAAAATTGTCGAAATTAACAAATCCATAGGCT
>JARCMA010000325.1 GCA_030248405.1 Microcoleus sp. MP8IB2.171 | reverse complement strand
GCTGGGGCTGGGGCTGGGGCTGCTGGCGCGCCGGCTCCTTGTTTCTGAGCTTCTGCAATTTCGGCTTCTGTTTCTGCGACTAGGGCGATCGCGGCTCCCACGGTCGCAACTTCGCCGGCTGGTACAATAATTATTGCTAGATAGCCTTCGTAGAAAGACTCGACATCCATGTCGGCTTTGTCGGATTCAACCACGACTACCGTTTCGCCCTTTTCTACTTTGTCCCCGGCGGATTTGACCCAGGAAACAATTTTCCCCTCTGTCATGGTAGAGCTCAGGGCTGGCATGAAAACTTCGCGAATCATCTGTAAAAAGTCCTTTTGTGTTGGTAATAGGTAATCGGTAATAGGTAATCGGTATTTGGCAATTGATAATTGGCGATCGGCCACCGGCAATACTTATTATTATGCCACTCTCTCGCATTCTTGATGTGTGACTGTTGACTCAAAATCAATTGCCAATTACCGATCGCCAATTACCACTTACCAATTTCTAAATATCACCTCGAATTTCTTCGACTATGCCGTCGCGGAGGAGAATTTCTACTTGCATTTTTTGAATCAAGTTTTCTCCCAGGCCGACAGTGAATGTGCCGTCAATTTGACCTTGACTCACTTCTTGTTCCAGGTCTAGCACCTGCACTTGCTGAAGCTGTTGCAGGTTTTGGTTTTTCTGTTCTAGCAGTTCGCTTTTTCTTTGATTCACCTGCACTTGAATGTTTTCTATTTGCTGCATTACTTGCGGACCTGGGGGCTGCAGATTTTGCTTTTGGATTTCTGAAACCATCCGCTGCCCTTGCATTTCTAACTGTTGTAGCTGAGAGTCTATTTGGTTGATTTGGGCTTGGAGTTGCTGTTGAGCTTCTTCTTTCCAGCGGGGAGTAACGACGACTTTAACGTTAATCGATCGCTTCAAGAGTAATTGTGGTTCCATAAAGTTGTTGCTTGTCAATTAGGAATTAGGCATTAGTCATTAGTTGGTAAACATGAACTAATGGCTGAGGACTGAGGACTCGGACTCGGGACTCGGGTGTTGGGATAATTTTTTCTTTTCCATTCCCCAAGTCCTGCGAATATTTCAAAACATCCCGTCAATCATATCGCGGTAGTGTTGCGTCACAACCGGGCGCTTAATTTTCAGGGTCTGGGTCAACATTCCATTTTCCATCGAAAATGGCTCCTGAATCAACCGGAACGGGCCGATGCGATCGTCCGCGCGGTATCCAGGGCGATTTTGCACCTCTCGGTTCAATTCCTTGCGGAATAAATCTTGAATTGTCTTGCTATTCCAGTCAATTTCGTGTACAGGGGGATTCTGAGTTTCTGCCCATTTCTGCACAGCTTCTGCATTGGGGACAATTAAGGCACCGATGGATTTCTGGTCTTGACCGACTAGCATAATTTGGTCAATGTAGGGGCTGCGGATGCAAGCATCTTCGATCGGCTGCGGTTCGATGTTTTCGCCGTTGGTAAGGACGATCGTATCTTTGGCCCGCCCGGTCAAGATTAAGTCGTTTCCCGGTGTCAGCCAGCCCAAATCGCCGGTGTCGAACCAGCCTTCGGAGTCGATCGCCTTGGCAGTCGCTTGGGGATTGAGATAGTAGCCCTGCATGATTTGCGGCCCCCGCGCCAATACTAAACCGCGCTGGCCTGTTGCCAGTTGCTGTCTGGTTTCTGGGTCTACTACTTTAATTTCCGTATGGGCTAGAGGCCCTCCAGCGGAACCTTTAAGATTGTGCCAAGGGCGGCGGACGCTTAAAACCGGGGAAGTTTCGGTTAAACCGTATCCCACTAACAAACCGATATTCGCTATTTCAAAGAAATTGTCTATATGCGCGGCCAAAGAACCGCCGCCGCTAATCGCCCATTTTAAGCGTCCCCCTGTAGCTTCCCTAACTTTTCGGTAAACCAATTTTTCGGCGAGGGCGTGTACGGGCGACAACAGAATGCTTTTGGTGCGGGCGATTAGTTTTTCGGAAGCAGAAGCCGGCTTCAAACTGAGAGTTAATCCTTGGAAAATGCGGCGCGCCTCGATGTATTGCTGGCTGGCAGATAACAGGAAATTCACCAATTTTTGTTTGTTAGCCGGCTGTTCCCGAAACTGCTTTTGTACGGCCTCATAAATCGATTCCCAGATGCGCGGAACGCTAACCATGTACTGGGGTTTGCAAGTTTTAAAGTCTTGTTTGAAATAGCGGATATTGGTGTAAATTTGCGTGCATCCTTGAGAAAGCAGGAAGTATTCGACTGTGCGTTCGTAGGCGTGCCAACTGGGGAGAATGCTGAGGGCGCAGTCGCCGGCTTCGGGTTGCAAAATTGTGCCGAAGGTGGTGATTTGGTGCAGCAGGTTGCCGTGAGTCAGCATCACGCCTTTGGGTTTGCCGGTGGTGCCGCTGGTGTAGAGGAGGGTGGCGAGGGTTTGATGGTTGTGGTTGGTGGGTTTGAGGGGGCGGTTTGCGCCTGTGGCCATGACTTGGGAAAATTTGACTGTGTTGAGGGTTTGGTTGGTTTCCGGTTCTTCGTCGGAGAGGAGGACGATGAGTTGGATGGGCAAATCGGGGAGGCGGGCTTGCAGTTTTTTGAGTAATGCCAGGTTTTCGACTATTAAGGCGGTACTGCCGCTGTCTTGGATGATGTAGAGGAGTTCTTCGGGGTCGGCGGTGGCGCCTCGAACGGCGTTGGCGGCCCCGGCCATCATGATGCCTTGATCGGCTATCAGCCAGCGGGGGCTGTTGTCGGCGAAGAGGGCGACGCGGGGAGGGATTGCTTCTTCGGGATTGGATTCGATGCCGAGGGCTTGCAAGCCGGCGGCGAATTGCTGGATTTGCTGGTAGAGGTCGGTGTAGGTAAACTTGATTTCTGGCTGGCTGTGGGGATCGTGGAGGGCGACGGTTTGGGGAAATCGCTGTTTGACGATCGCCCAAATTTCAGGTATCGATCGAATGGAACTGTAATCGATCGTGCGGCTGAGGTTGGCGCGTTCAATGTCGCTCATTTGAGAGGGGGCGTTAGTTGCGGGGCGGTTCATAGGGTATTTTCCTGAGTTTATGGAGATAAAATTATTGGCTATAAATTTAATATCACAATTATTTGAGAACTTTGTGGCAGTGTAGTGACAGTTGACAAACTTACCATTGTTTATTTGGAAAATTAGAGATACAAAATGATGAAATTTATAGTTGTACAGAAACCCATGAATTTACGAAAGTTAATAGTAGTTGCTTGTTGTGTGATCATAGCATCATGTGGAAATGTACTTGGAGCCGAAGTTGCACAGACGCAACCAGAAAATAGTAGACGAACATTTGCTGATTGGTGTCGCCAAAAAGCTGATTTGAGTCCTGAAACTAAACATACTGTTGATGTGCTGCTGCAGAAAGCTGAGACTACTGATTGCGATGTGGGCGATCAACAACTTTCTAATCTCACGGAACTCTACCTCGGCGAAAATCAAATCAGCGACATCAAGCCGCTAGCATCCTTGACTAACCTGACTTGGCTCTCCCTCGGCGAAAATCAAATCAGCGACATCAAACCGCTAGCATCCTTGACTAACCTGACTTGGCTCTCCCTCGACAGCAATCAGATCGGGGACATCAAACCGCTAGCATCCTTGACTAACCTGACTCGGCTCTTCCTCAGCCACAATCAGATCGGGGACATCAAACCGCTAGCATC
>JARCMA010000003.1 GCA_030248405.1 Microcoleus sp. MP8IB2.171 | reverse complement strand
GGTAATTGCTAATTACTAATTCTCCCAATCTCCCCTCTCCCCCTCTCCCCCTCTCCCACTCTTCCCTCTTCCTTCGGTCAAGTGTCAACCCTTCTCTAAGCGAGCCGGCAAGCTGTCAACTGTCAACTGTCAACAGTCAACTGTTCCTTCTTTCATGACTCAACGTACCTTAAAATCTGAATTTGAACTGTCGGGCATCGGTTTGCACAGCGGCGAACAAACTCGCGTCCGAGTTTTGCCTGCTGCGGTTGGGGAAGGCCGCTATTTTGTCAGAATTGACTTGCCTGGTTCTCCGATAATTCCGGCAAAAATTGAGGCGGTTTGTCAGACTGCACTTTCAACAGAACTGGCAGGTATCGATGCTCAAATTCGCACTGTAGAGCATCTATTAGCCGCTTTGGCGGGGATGGGAGCGGATAATGCTCGAATTGAGGTGGATGGGCCGGAAGTGCCTCTGCTGGACGGTTCGGCTCTGGTTTGGGTAGAGGCGATCGCCCATACCGGCTTAGTTCCTCAAGAATCGAAGCAAGACCCCACTTCCTCCTTCGTCCTAGAACAGCCAATTTGGGTGCGCCACGGGGATGCTTTTGCAGCGGCTTTACCCTCAGCCGAAACTCGATTTAGTTATGGAATTGATTTTGAGGAACAGGCGATCGGCAATCAATGGTACAGTTGGTCGCCAGAGGCAGAAAGTTTTGCTAGCGCGATCGCCCCAGCCCGCACTTTTGGACTTGCTCGCCAAGTTGACCAATTGCGACAAGCAGGTTTGATCAAAGGTGGTACCCTAGAAAACGCCCTAGTTTGCGATCGATCCGGCTGGCTCAACCCGCCTTTGAGATTTGCCAACGAACCGGTGCGCCATAAAATCCTAGACTTAGTAGGCGACCTCAGTCTGCTCGGAACTTGGCCAAAAGCTCACTACTTGGCTTACAAAGCCAGTCACAACCTGCACGTCCAACTCGCCCAAGCCCTGAAATCGGAAGCTCTAGCCACCCTAGATAAAAGTTAGGAAAAAACAGGTGATCTGTTAAGATTGCATCTTCCTTCTGCCTTCTGCCTTCTGTCATACCACACTCAAAAGTCTTCAAGCAATGTCTACGCTGACTGAAGTTAACACCCTCAATACTGCTAATTCTGAATCCGTCCCCACCGAGAACGGTGAAGATTCTCCAGCGGTTAAATCTACTTTTACTCTCGAAGAAATTCAGAAATTATTGCCTCACCGCTATCCTTTTGCACTGGTAGACAAGATTGTTGATTACGTGCCGTCCGAGAGGGCTGTAGGAATTAAAAATGTGACTTTTAACGAACCACATTTTCAAGGGCATTTTCCCGAAAGGCCGATTATGCCAGGAGTGTTAATTGTCGAAGCGATGGCTCAAGTGGGCGGTATTGTCCTCGTTCAGTTGCCCGACATCGAGCAAGGATTGTGGATGTTTACGGGAATTGATAAAGTCAAGTTCCGCCGTCAGGTTGTACCGGGCGATCAGTTGCTGATGACTGTAGAATTGCTGTGGGTAAAACGCCGCCGCTTCGCAAAAATGCAGGCTCTGGCTGTAGTAGACGGACAAAAAGTTTGTGAAGGCGAATTGATGTTTTCAATGGTAGATTAAATTGGTGATTGGTGATTGGTGATTGGTGATTGGTGATTGGTTATGTGTTATTTGGGAATTTCTCTCTATTCCTGATGACAACTGACAATTGACAATTGACAAGGGACTACTGATACTAAATCCTGGTTTGTTACTCCTTGATGATTCGGCGATTGAAATCGCTACTACACAAACGAAGTCCGCCGACGCGGACTAAGAAATAAACGGGGTATTTAAGCTTGATTTTGTATGAAAACTGAAAACTGAAAACTGAAAACTGACTAATAAAAAATGCTTACTTTGATTCACCCAACTGCTGTGATTCATCCCCGCGCCGAACTTCACCCGACTGTAGAAGTGGGAGCTTATGCTGTAATTGGGGAAAGAGTGAAAATCGGGCCGGATACTAAGATTGGCGCCCATGCAATTATCGACGGGCTAACAGAAATAGGCGCTCGCAATCAAATTTTCCCCGGTGCGGCGATTGGTTTGGAACCTCAAGATTTGAAATACGAGGGTTCTCCGACTAGGGTAAAAATTGGCGACAGCAATCAAATTCGGGAATATGTGACAATTAACCGCGCTACTGGAGCCGGGGAAAGCACGACTATTGGCAATCATAATCTATTGATGGCTTATGTTCATGTGGGACACAATTGCGCGATCGCCGATCGAGTAATTATCGCGAATGCTGTAGCCTTAGCCGGACACGTTAAAATCGAGTCTCAAGCCCGATTGAGCGGTGTTTTGGGCGTTCACCAATTTGTCCACATCGGCCGCTTGTCTATGGTGGGCGGCTTGAGCAGGATCGATCGAGACGTGCCTCCTTATATGCTAGTCGAGGGGAATCCTTCGAGAGTGCGAGCAATCAACAAAATAGGCTTAGAGCGCGCCGGTTTTACCGCAGAAGATTTGCTAGTTTTGAAGAAAACTTTTCGTATTCTATACCATTCTGGCTACACTCTAAATCAAGCTTTGGAACAGTTGGATTTGTTGCCAGAAAACCCCCACTTGCAGCACCTGCAGAGATTTTTGCAGCAGTCTATAACCAAAGGGCGGCGCGGTTTGATTCCTGGCAAAAAGTGAATGGGGTAGAATAAATCTATCAACAGAGCGATTCTGGCCCTATGAATGTATATACTTCAGTCAAATCTACATCCTATGAAACAGAACAAGATGGCTGCATTACGTTCTCAGATGTTAGTTGGGAGCAATTTGAAGCGATAGAAGCAGCTTTTAAAGATGTCAGAGGTGTGAAATTTTTCTATCTCGATCGCACACTGCAAATTATGACTGTCTCGCCGGAACACGAAATCATCAAAAAAACTCTCTGTATGCTGCTAGAGGCATACATGAGAGCAAATGGGATTCGATTTTACGGCAAGGGCGGGCAGACTCTGGGTGACAGAGAATTAGGCGGTAGAAAAGAGCCGGATGCTTCCTATGATATAGGAACCCAAAAAATAGTCCCAGATATTGCTATTGAAGTGGTAATTACCAGTGGCGGGATAAATAGTCTAGAGTTCTACAAAAGATTGGGCGTTCGGGAAGTCTGGTTTTGGCAAAATAGTCAGTTATCTCTCTATTACTTAACAGGTGAAAATTATGAGCAGATTGCCCGGAGTACATTCCTTCCCGCTCTAGAGTTAGAATTACTCCTACGCTGTGCTAATATGCCCGATCAATATGATGCTGTTACCGAGTTATTAGCAAACATCTCACCTGTTTAAAATTAGAATATGAAAATTTTTATTAGCACTGGTGAGGTTTCGGGTGATTTGCAAGGATCGTTGTTAGTTGCAGCCTTAAAACGTTACGCTGTCGCCGCCGGTTTGGAGTTAGAAATAACAGGATTAGGCGGCCCTCGTATGGCGGAAGCGGGTGCTACTATTTTAGGCGATACTGTGGGCATTGGTTCTATGGGCCTTATAGAATCAGTGCCGTATATTTGGCCAACGATCAAAGTTCAGCAAAAAGCTAAACAATATCTCAAAAACTTCCGCCCCGATGCTGTTGTATTGATTGATTATTTGACTCCAAATCTCGGTATTGGCAGCTATATCCGCCGCTGTTTGCCGGATTTTCCTGTGGTTTGGTACATCGCACCTCAAGAATGGGTTTGGTCGATTTCTCCTCGCAATACTGATCTGATTGTCAATATTTCGGATAAAATTTTGGCAATTTTCCCCGAGGAAGCTAGTTATTATCGGGAAAAAGGAGCCGAAGTGAGTTGGGTTGGTCATCCTTTGGTGGATAGAATGCAATCTGCGCCCAGCCGGGAAGTTGCCCGCAAAACTTTGGGAATTGTGCCGGAACAGGTGTCGATCGCCCTAATTCCCGCTTCTAGACACCAAGAACTCAAGTACCTGATGCCGGTTATATTTGAGGCTGCTCAAATTATTCAAGCTAAATTGCCGGAAGTTCATTTTTGGATTCCGCTTGCTAATCAAGCTTTCCGCAGCAAAATCGAACAGGCGATCGAGAATTACGGTTTGCGGGCTACTTTGTTAGAAAATCAAACTCTGGAAATCTTGGCTGCTGCCGATCTGGCGATCGCTAAATCTGGTACTGTTAATCTGGAGTTAGCTTTGCTCGATGTTCCGCAAGTTGTCGCCTACCGCGTCAGTCCGATTACGGCGATTATTGCTCGCCACGTGCTGAAATTTTCGATTCCTTTTATGTCTCCGCCCAATTTGGTGCAAATGAAGCCGATCGTCCCGGAGTTGCTGCAAGATGACGCTACTGCGGAAAATATAGTGAACCACGCACTGGAATTGCTGCAAAATGCCGATCGACGCCAGCAAACTTTGGCAGGTTATCGGGAAATGCGCGAAAGTCTCGGAGATGTTGGTGCGTGCGATCGGGCCGCTGCGGAAATAATGAAAAATGTTAAATTAAATACAGCTTCTTAAAGCAATTTTGGTATTGAAAGGTTATGTATAAACCCGGTTTCTTTGTGGATGGCTCCTTGACAAACCCAAGATTTATTACCAGAAACGCGGTTGATTTCCTTAATTTCTATTAAAGCAACTTTGTTATTGAAATGTTATGCCAAGCAATCGGAAAAAGCGACCGATCGCTGTTGATTTATTTGCAGGCGCGGGCGGCATGACCCTGGGCTTTGAACAAGCAGGTTTTGATGTACTTGCATCAGTCGAAATTGACCCTATTCACTGCGCCACACACGAGTTTAATTTCCCGCTGTGTTCTATTCTGTGCAAAGATGTCACAGCGCTTACGGGATCGGAAATTCGGAAAAAATCGGCGATCGGGCGGCGCGAGATAGACGTAGTAATCAGCGGTTCGCCCTGTCAAGGATTCTCCATGATGGGCAAGCGCGAGGTGGACGACCCACGAAATTCTTTAATTTTTCACTTTCAGCGCTTAGTTTTGGAGCTAAAACCCAAGTTTTTTGTAATGGAAAATGTACCGGGAATTGCATCAGGAGAACACAAAGAACTCCTGAATATTTTAATTAGCTCTTTTCTGAAATGTGGCTATCAAGTAGAAGAAAATTATCAAGTTCTCAACGCTGTTCACTATGGAGTTCCGCAAGCTCGCAAACGATTGTTTTTGATTGGGTGCAAAGCAGGTTATGAGCTACCCAAATACCCTCAGCAAACTACTATATTGCCGAAAATTAAAATTCCTAAACGCTATAAAAAAATTAATTTACCTGCTGTCCCGACAGTTTGGGATGCGATTGGAGATTTGCCGGAAGTGGAAAAGTACAGCGAGTTGCTGCACCGAGATTGGGTAATGGCGGAGTACGGAAAGTGCAGCAATTATGCGAGTATAATGCGCGGAATTGATGGTTTGGATGATGATTATTCCTACGATCGCGAGTACGATCGACAAATCCTCTCTTGTAGTTTGCGAACTAAACATTCTCTGGAATGTATGGAAAGGTTTCATGCGGCTAAACACGGCGAAAAAGAGCCGATCAGCCGTTTTTACAAGCTTCATCCCCAGGGAGTTTGCAACACTCTCAGGGCTGGAACCGACCGGGCTAGGGGGGCTTATACTTCGCCGAGACCGATTCACCCGATCGCGCCTCGGTGCATTACAGTCAGGGAAGCTGCGCGACTGCATTCCTATCCTGACTGGTTTAGATTTCACGTTACAAAATGGCACGGTTTTCGCCAAGTCGGAAATTCTGTACCACCGCGATTGGCGAAAGCTGTAGCAGCGCAGATTATTAGCGCTTTGGGCGTGGAAGCAATTAAGCCGAGTCTCAAACTGACATGGGGAGATGATTCGTTGCTTAAACTGAATTGGTCGGAAGCAGAACAATATTATCTAAAAAGTTAAGAGTTAGATTTAATTATCTCTAATTGGGAACTGGTGAGTAGTAATTGGGAATTGGAAATTGGTAAACAAGTAGTGATTTTTGCCTTTCATCTCCTGATACAAAGCGGGTTACATCAAATCGCATCACTACTTATGCAGGGCTACCCACAATTAAGCGCGGGTTAGCGTCCCCTGCATCAGTGAACACAGTTCGATGACCCGCACGAGATGTCCCCAGTAGTTAAACAAACCGGGAATGTATTCCAACCCGCTGTACAGTTTTTTTAAGATGACAGTGGGAACTACTTCGACTACGGGCCTGCAATCCAAGGCGTAGCGATCGTCCTATACATCAAATAGCAACATCAACATCTAAATACTATTTAAGATTTTAGATTGTGAAAGTCTCCCGATAAAACATTTTGATAAATTTCGCTGAGTTTTGCAACAATTAGGAGTCTTTTGGAATTCTAGAGCTATCGTGTAAAAAGTGTATTTTCAGGAGACTCAACTAATATGGGTTGGTTTAAAAGACTGTTCGGACTCGAAAAGCCTGCACCCCAGGCTGAACCGATGGCACAAGTAGTACAGCAAGCAGCACAAGCGCAATCCATCGCTCCTGCTAAAGTCGGCCCAGACGGAAATTTTGACGAAAGTGGCTTAGCGAAGCGGGTTGCTTTAGCTTTTGACGCCGATTCAGAAGTTGCTGATATCGAGACTGTTTATGTAGCTCAGCTCAGCAGTACGGTTGTTCTCAAAGGTCAAGTTCCCAGTCAGGCAATTCTCGACAAGTTGGTGGCGATCGCCTCTGCTGAAGAAGGCGCAACAAACGTGCAAACCGATCAGGTGACAGTCGGCTAGTTCTTCCGAACTCAAGCAGTTTCGATCCGGCTGCGGCTCGAATTAGTCAAAAGTTCGATTAAACCCGCTGCGGCGGGTTTTTTGCTGCCCTCTCTCCCTCAAAATATTAATTCTTGTAAATACAACCGATTTCTCTTAAAAAACAGTATAATTGAATACAGAAACTAAAAAAGTTTTAGTGAACAAAAGCAAACCTGACCTGACTGCCCTTTTTATCGACCTATAAGGATCAAAAAATATGAAACTCACTTATCGCGGCTCAAACTACGAGTACGACATTCCGACAGTTGATATGATCGAAGGCGAAGTCGCGGGCAAATACCGGGGCCAAAACTGGAACTATCGGTATCCGAGACACATTCCCAACCCCAAAAAATACGGCGGCACAAACTATACCAAAAAGCGAGATGCTGAAGCTGGCGATCGGGATGTCGCAGCAGCTCGCGCCTCAGCGACGGTGGAATATTACCCAACAGTTGTGGAAGTGGCGCAAGTGCACCGGGCGAATATTTGCAATATTCTCGATCGTAGAAAGCAAGCAGCCCAAGCCAAGGGCGATGAAAGACTGCTGCGCTTGCTAGAACTTGAGTGGCAGCAGATGGTCTGTTAGAGAAAAAGCTTCAGAAAACAAAGCGTTTGTCAAGAGGGGGAAATCAACAGCGGCTTGATTTCCCCCATTTTCCCATACAGCAATTTTCAGGTAAGTGAAGTACAATAAACCAGTTTCTGTCACCCCTTGACACAAACCACCTGCTTCAGCGTCGCCACAACTTCGACCAAATCAGACTGCTGACTCATCACCTCATCAATAGACTTATAAGCCCCCGGAATTTCGTCTAAAAATTGCTCATCTTTGCGGCACTCAACCCCGTCAGTCTGCCGCACAAAATCATCGAGAGTGAATACATTCTTCGCTTGAGTGCGAGACATCAAGCGCCCCGCGCCGTGACTGCAACTACAGTAACTTTCAGCATTTCCCTTCCCTTTAACAATAAAAGACTTCGCCCCCATCGAACCCGGAATAATCCCGTAATCCTCTACATCCGCGCGCACAGCACCCTTGCGAGTAACATACACATCTTCGCCAAAATGCACCTCTTTTTCCGCGTAATTGTGGTGGCAATTCACCTCTAATAACGGCTTAACAGATTTGCCACCCGCGACGTGCTTTTCCACAATTCGCTTAAACCGATTCATCATCACATCGCGATTAAAACGAGCATAATCTTGCGCCCACTGCAAATCGTGCCAGTAAGCCGCAAACTCCCGCGTACCAGCTACAAAATAAGCCAAATCTTTGTCAGCTAGATTAATTTCTGCCAGTTTAGCTAAATCTTTAGCAGTCTCGATGTGCTGCTGTGCGAGCAAATTTCCAATGCCGCGAGAACCGGAGTGCAGCATTAGCCAAACAAAGTTTTCAGTATCAACGCAAACCTCAATAAAATGATTACCGCCACCGAGGGAACCCATTTGTTTTAAGGCTTTATTGTTTTGGTGCTGCACGCCTTGATGAAGTTCCTTAAACTCACCCCATCCTTGCCAGTTGGTGACAGTTGTTTCTACTTCTTTGTTTTCTGAAAATCCGACAGGAATTGCGGCTTCGATATCGAGGCGAATTTGTTTGAGTTTGCCTTCTAATTTGTGAGCCTTGAATGGCATTTTAATGGCAGCCATCCCGCAACCAATATCAACCCCCACAGCAGCCGGAATAATCGCTTCTTTTGTGGCAATTACTGAACCGACTAAAGCACCTTTCCCTAAATGTACGTCGGGCATTAGTGCAACGTGTTTGAATACAAAGGGTAAAGATGCTACATTTTCTGCCATCTTGGTTTCTTTTTCGCCCAAGGCGTGATTTGCCCAAGATAATACTGGTTTTGGGGTTGATATTTCTAACTTTTCGTAGGGCATTTTTGTTTAAGTTTGTTTTGCCAGTTTGTCATGTAGTATAATTGTAACATAAAAGTTTTGGATGTCAAACACACTAATTCTCGTAGGGTGCGTCAGTCGGGAATTTCTTTTGGGAGTCATAGAATGTTTACTGACGCACCTTACCCACTAATTCTTGTGGCGTCAACTTCACATCAAATGCAGTAGCGGTATTGTTGGTAAATCCGACAGTCCGACAGGGAATGAATTCCCTGTCTCATAGCTAAAGTCCTCTGAAAGAGGACTAAAAGCGATCGCACTTCCCCTCAAAATCTACAGTCGGTTTTAACCGACTTTCGCTATGAGGCAGGGGTTGAAACCCCTGTCGGATTGCGTCGAAGTGCGTAAAAAGGTGACACTAAATTTTATAAATTCGGAGTCTTTCTCGCCGCCTTCTGCACCGGAATAGCAACTGTCTGCGGTTTCTTGTTCGCGGCAAACATCCCAAAGAAGTCGTGCAGCAAAATGTAAAAACACGGAATAATAAACAACGTCAGTAAAGTCGCCAGCGACAAACCGGAAAACACCACCACACCCAGCGGTTGCAAGAATTCCGAACCGTCTCCAATGCCCAAAGCTAGGGGAAATAAACCCAAAACTGTGGTAATAGTTGTCATCAAAATCGGACGCAAGCGCTGAGGTGCCGCCCTGAGAATTGCCGTCGTGCGATCGACCTTTTCATCTTCCCGAATTTGGTTCGCCAACTCCACCATAATAATCGCATTATTTACCACAATTCCCACCAGCAAAATCGCCCCCACAATCACCGTTGCGCCGATCGGAGTTTTAGTCGCGTACAGCCCGAAAATCCCGCCAGCCAAAGCCAGCGGCACCGTCAGCATAATCACCAGCGGATCGACAAGCGAATTGTACTGCACCGCCATCACCACAAATACCAAAAACGCCGCCAAAGATCCCAAAACAATCAGCGAACTTTGCAATTCCCGGTTAGTTTCCGCCGCCGAACTAGGTATCACTCGCACTCCCGGCGGCAATTTGATTTCCGACAAAACTGCATCCACTTGTTTCAAAGCATCGCCCAAACTTGCGCCCTTATTAATATTCCCAGCAATCATGAAAACTTGGCGCTGGTTAAGCCTTTGAATTTCCCCAGGCGCTTTTCCCAGTTCAATATTCGCCACATCGCTCAAGCGGATAATGCTGTTATCCCTAGCAGTTAAAGGGATAAATTTTAGTGCAGAAATCGATTGAACTGCAGCGCGATCGAATTGTACCCGCACATCAACCAAACGGTTTCCCCGCTGCAATTGCGTAGGAACAGAACCTTGAATTGCTGTCTGAATCGCCTCTCCAATTTGCCTCGCATTCAACCCGTAGATTTCTGCTTGTTCCCAGTTGGGGCGAATCTGCACTTCCGTTTGTTGCGGGTCTCCATCCGGGCGAAAAGTAGCTAAAGTTACCTTCTGATCCAAAGTTGCCAATATCTCGCGGCCGGCTTGCTGCAATATTTGTTCGTTTTCGCCCTGAAGCAGGACATCAACATCAGCACCGCGCACTGGCGAATTAGTTAAAACTAAACCCCGCACATTTTCTGGATTCAGACGCAAACGAGTATTTTTAGGCAAGTCAATTTTTTTCTTCAATTCTTCCGTAACTCGCTGCACAAAATTCAATGTATTGGTGCCCGGTTTTAGCGTAATGTTGCAGCCGCCGCGCAGCACATTCTCAACCGTATTGTTGCCGAATAACAGCCCGCCCACCGTCGTCAAAGTGTATAGAGTTTCTGGTTGGCTGATGATAATTTTATCAGCTTCTGCCATGATTCTTTGGTTGGTTGCCAAATTTGTGCCGGCAGGAAACAAAGCAAACAATCTCGCTTGACCGGTATTAATTCTGGGCAATATTTCCTGGGGGATTTGACCACTCATCAGCCAACTGCCGCCGCCCAATCCAATAATCGCTACTGCAATGATAATCAACCGCCACCGCACTATGCCCGATAAAAATTTACCGTAACCGGCGGTAGCATTGGTAAAAGCTCGATCGAATGCGCGCAGCGGCCAAAAGTTGCTCAAACCGCTGGATACCCGCAGCGCTAGCAGTCGAGAAGCCATCATCGGTACAACTGTCAATCCGACAATCAGAGAGGCGGCGACGGAGAAGGTGATGGTGAGGATTAATTCGTTGAAAAGTAAGGAAACTAAGCCACCGATGAGCAAAAATGGCAGTACGGCAACTAAGTTAGTGATGGTGGAAGCAAATAAAGCTGATTCTAATTCTTGGCTGCTTTTTTCTGCTTGCTGCATCAACTGCTTGTTACTTAAGGGCTGCTTGCCGTTGGCACTGTTTTTATTGCTGGTTCCTTCGACAATATTCTCCAGCATGACGATCGAGTTATCGACCACAATCCCCACCCCCAGCGCCAAACCGCCCAAACTGAAGACGTTGAGAGATAGGTGAAAAACTCCCATCAGGATAATCGCCATTAAAGTGGCGAGGGGAATTGCCACGACAATAATAAAAGTTTGGCGCAGGGAAGCGAGGAACAGCAAAACTGATGCCCCCGCTAAAACAGCCCCGGTTAAACCAGAAAATAGGACGTTGCTAATAGAATCGCGGATGAACTTCGACTCGTCGAAGGTATTGACAATAATCGTGCCTTCGGGAATTGCCCCGGATGCTTTTAATTCTTCTAGCCGCTTTTTGATGCCGTCTACAACTGAGATTGTATTGGCGTCAGGCTGCTTTTGAATGCTAATTTTTACGGCTGCTTTCTGATTGAGAAATACTTTAACTCGCTCTTCTTCTGTACCGTCAATTACCTGAGCAAAATCTCGCAAAAACACTCGTTTTGGCGGATTGGAACCCGATGCTTGAAAAGAAATTGCCTGAATTTCTTTGGCGTTTTTAAATCGCCCGACGGTACGGGTTAAAGGTTCCGCTGCTTCTTGCCGCAGTCGCCCGCCGGAAGTGTCGAGGTTGCGGGATTCGAGGGCTGATAAAACGTCGGAAATACTGACGCCTAAAGATTGCAAGCGATTTAAGTCAATATTTACTTGAATTTCTTCTTGCACGCCGCCGGCAACGTCAATTGCTGCTATTCCAGGAATTACGTTTAGTTCTCTGGATAATTCTTCGTCGGCAAATACGCGCAAATCAACTCCTTGCAAGGAGTTGGAAGTGAGGGCAAATTCGTAAATCGGCTGCTGGGAAGGGTCAACTTTGAAGAGAGTGGGCGATTCAACTGTATCGGGAAGTCGGTTGCGGATGCGGTT
>JARCMA010000002.1 GCA_030248405.1 Microcoleus sp. MP8IB2.171 | reverse complement strand
TTGCCCGATCCTGATGGCGACTTTGAAGTATTCTCTCAATGGTGGGAAACTAATGGAAAAGAATGGAGTGGTGAACTGCGTCAAGTCTGCATCGAACATCGCAACATCGGTCACGACTGGCAGTTTACTTATGAGCAAGCCGACCTGCTCGAACAGTATTACTTTGCCAATCTCCTTTTGGTTGAGTGTATGAACCGTAGCTACGTTAGCAAAGAAGTTCGAGAAGAAATCGAATCAACGCTGTTGTTACCGACAAAAGCTTTGCCAGCTAAGCCAAGTGTTTAAATCCTAAAGAACCAACTGCGTCGATCGATCGTCCTTTTTGGACGGTTTCGCATTCCTTGACATAGATCTCCTCGATCCGCCAAGCTCAAATCTCATCTGGGTTTGCGCCAATTCAAATACAGGGTAAAACAAATGCCTTAGGATCGTGGATCGAATTACCTGTAATTCTACAGATTCAGATAGTTCGATTAAAATACGCATTATTTTAAAGAATTGCACCTTAATAAATCCACGATCCTTAGCAAATTTGATTCAATGAAGGCTACTTATCAAATCACCGCGTCGAAATGTTGCAGATAGCTGCTGTAAGGAAATCTGTTGTTCCCCATAAAGACTCTGAAGCGCCCTTTGAATATCCTGCACGGAGGCATTGAAATAAGCTTCACTATTTTGCTCAATAAGCTGCTGAGCAGATTGGAAGTTTTGATGGCTGATGTCGTTCATTTGAATGTTCATAGCAGCGAGGAGTCTTCGTCCCATCTGCATTGCAATAAAGCATGAAGCATAGCGAACAAATTCTGGGTCAGTAGTCTCTGGTCTTTTGCGGCGATTTTCTGCAATTCTGTAAAGTTGGATGGCTATTATGACTTGCGTTCCGTTCAATTGATCGGTGAATATTGAATCATAAAGTTTGCCAAAATGTTCACGAGAGAAGAATTTTGCCTGATGAGGCTTCTCTCTCCAAACAGATAGTACTGCTTCAGCAGCTACTCCTGAAGTAATATCTATAGACCGAGTACTAGTATCAGAGCGCTTACGCCGATAATTAAATCCCAACTGTTGAATATCCATTTCCAGTCTTTGCTGGCGTTCATCATTAGCACGTAAATCTTTAAGATCTACTGGATTTTGACTATTAGTAGCATAAGTAATTTTTTGAACTAAGCTTTCATTCTCACGAGGCAATTGATAAAGTCGAAGAAGAACATAAGCTCTGGCATTTTGCTGAAGCAAATCATTTCCCCTCAAGGTTTTGAATATAGTCATGCATGTTTGTCCACCGTTAATGATTTGCAGATTTTCGACACGCACCTGATAATCACCATCTTGCAATGCGTTATATGAAAAATTTTCACAAGTCAGAGTTACACCATTATTGTAAAAGTAAAAATTGTTTTTTTCATCACTGGTTAAAGTATGACGAATACCTTCGTTGACGCGATTGCCTTGCAAACCTAAGTAGCGACGAATATTACGCTCTAATAATCGTTCACCATGTCGCTCAATAAGTGCGGCAATTTCAGTAACGGAAATTCTACCTACTAGTACTCGGCTAAACTCCATATCTTCAACTATAGCTTTGCCACTTAGCTGCAAAGTATCTCTTACTGGTCTGGAAGCTTGAAGAATTTTGACCAACCGTTCATGATTAACATGTTCCCATGTAACCTGATTACCAAAATCACTACGATTAATGGCTTCCTGAGTAGATTCATTCCACTCCAACCCATTGTTACAAGCTATCGCTCGAACTTGTGGAATATAACCATCCCGAATCAAGCTACGGGCTTCTTCCACTTTTGCGAGTAGTCGTTCATTAATATGTTCTAGTCTAGCTGCTGGATTAAATAAGTAATGAATTGCGTTTATTAAACTCTTTATCCCTTCCTCAGAAAAATTAGAGTTTCCTTCTAGATTCTTCTTATACTTCGCTTGAAATAAACTCACAGTAAATTCACCGTCATACTCTTCAGAGATATGCATAGCATCTACTCCAAAGTCACCACCTCCTTCGGTTAAGCAATCGAAAGCATCGTCGTCCTCTAAATCCAAGATGGTTCTAACACACAGATATACAAAAGCCAGAGACTTGAGCCTGCCTTCATCGCTTATGCGTAACTCTTCAGAAGATTTTTGACGAATATCGTTAACGACTGATGCTAGGCGTTGATCGATAATGGATGCGTTAATGTTCATGTATTCATCTAGCGAGTGTATTCTCAACAGCTTATCTGATTCAGCCTAACTTGTAACTATCCCGCAGTTACGGTAAAAAACATTATTCCACCAAAATCAACGCGCCATTATTTCGATGTCAACAAGTATTACATTTAAGTCATAAGTCTTTAAATCCTAAAGAAATGCAGAAGGATCGGTGGGTTCGCATCTGACACGGACTTTAAAGTGCAGATGTGGGCTAGTGGAAAATCCTGAAGAACCAACTGCGGCGATCGATTGTCCTTTTTGGATGGTTTTACCTTCACCCAAGCTCAAATCTGATCTGGGTTTATGTTAATCGATTTTAGATATGCCATAAGTTTTTCATTTTTTTGGCGTTCCTGTTGGGCGATTAATGTTTCTCGTTGCGCGATCGCTTCAGCCCCCAATCTAGCTTGCCGTTCCTCTAAAGCTCGTTCTGTTGCCGTAGGATATCTCATGCCATCTCGATCGAACCAGTACAACCATTCTCTGTGCCAATTCTCATGCAAATTCCGTTCACACCCAATCCCCAAGCCAATCTCTGGCATCCACACCATTTTGCCGCTTGCTGCTTGAAACTCTGTTTGAACTCCAGATTGAACCCCTAATTGAATCAGTGCAACTGTTGGCTGAAGCTCGTATTTACCGTTAATCAGCTTATAGACTTCAAACAATTGATGCTCTCTGGCTTTTCTAAGAGGTGGTCTGACATCGAATATGACGTAGTAAAGGATGCCTAGCTCTTGATAAGTTTGGAATTTTGTTGTGTATTCGTCGTTATATTTTTTGGAAATAATTTCTAAAGCTAAAATTGGCACGACTTGTTCTTGCCACAGCACATAGCTTAAACGACCCCATTCACCAGTATTTCTAGGAACACCTAAAGCTAGAAAGCCATCAGGAATAATGCATTTAGAATTTTCTGCTACTTCGGTATTTAGTTCGTAGTAAAAACCCATGTCTACTGCCCAAAACCAATCGTCTCGGTCTGCCCAGATATCTCTGAGAATATGCAGCAACATATTCGGGATGTCATTTTGGAGCTCATTATCCACAGGCGTATCGTCGGAATGGGGTAGGTCTTCCGCAGTTGGGAGGTGGTGGCGATAGTCTGAAGATACAGTAACCATTGCTTCTTGGCTCGGTATGTTTGCTATATTTTGGCACAATTTTGATTTGGTACTACCAGAGGCAATACAACTTACAGCAAGCTTTGCCAGCCAAGCCAAGTGTTTAAATTCTAAAGAAATGCGACAGGATCGGCAGGTTCGCCGCTGACACGGACTTCAAAGTGCAGATGTGGGCCAGTGGAAAATCCTGAAGAACCAACTGCGGCGATCGGTTGTCCTTTTTGGACGGTTTCGCCTTCCTTGACATAGATTTCTTCCGTATGTGCATAAAGTGTGGTGATGTCGTTACCGTGACTAACGATCACAGTGTTGCCATAACCGCCATACCAGCCCGCAAAGATCACAGTGCCACCATCCGCAGAGTAAATGATGCTGCCGTAGTCTGCGCCAAAGTCTAGCCCTGCGTGAAACTTCTCGTAACCCAGAATCGGGTGCATCCGCCAACCAAACGGACTGGTAATTGGGCCGACGGTGGGATACATCATTTGCCCTGTGCCTGTAGACATAATCAGCCCTGGCGTGGTCTGTGAT
>JARCMA010000324.1 GCA_030248405.1 Microcoleus sp. MP8IB2.171 | reverse complement strand
TTATTATAGTGCGAGCGTCCCCGCTCGCGAGTACAATACGCGAGCGGGGACGCTCGCACTATAAATGCAAAACTGAGATGCTATCGAAGGAAGAGGGAATAAGAAGGCTTTAGTGGTAGGGTGCGTCAGTTTTGAGATTCTTGCATCAGCGCCGAAAGTATGATTTTGACGCACTATTTATTGTCCGGTGCGTCAGTTTTGAGATTGTTTGTTTGTTGCAAAAATAATCCTAGCTGACGCACCCTACTTCCAACTAGAAAAGAAGTACAATAAGTCTAAGCATTTAATTAAGAGGCTAATTATGCCAGAAACTATTACTGCTGTCTACGAAAACGGAGTTTTGCGTCCCCTCAGTCCTTTGTCTTTCCAAGATGGGGAAACTGTGCGGATTCAACTCTGGCCTGATGATCCCAAAAAGCAGGCAGAATTGGCAATCCAGTTGTTGGTCGATCGAGGATTGGTGACTCCACTACCTAACACTCCCCAGAATGTCGAGGCTGTAACTGATGATGATGTGTATGAATTGGCTAAAAAGTTAGGGGCAAAACCGGGCAAGCCTCTGTCTGAAATGATTATCGAGGATCGCGGGCCGTGGTAAACATTTATTTTTTGGATAGCAGCGCCCTGATCAAAAGATATGTGGTTGAAATTGGCAGCCCTTGGATCAAGACTCTCACGGATTTCCAGACTGGTAACTCGCTGCTTCTTGTCCGCATCACCTGGGTGGAAGTTCTTAGTGCTTTTGCACGCAGACAGCGTGAAGGTGGTATAAATGCTGCGGAAGTTGCTGCACTTATTCAACATTTTAGATCGGAATTCAATAGTCGCTATAGAGTTATTGAAGTTGATGAGGCACTAGCTGAAAAGGCGGGTGAACTGATTGTTCAATATCCACTGCGGGCTTATGATGCTGTGCAATTGGCGGCTGCTTTGCGGGTTCAATCTCTTTTAAGATCAATGCCAGAAACTCAACTAATTTTTGTTTCGGCGGACAACAGGCTGCTGAATATTGCTCAGTCGGCTGGGTTGGCGATCGACAATCCTAATAATTATCCCTCATCAAACGGTTCGTAGTGCGGACTTTAGTCCGCAATATAGAGCGGACTGAAGTCCGCACTACGAACCTATATTAGTGCGATCGTTATTTATAGAATTTCCTTCAAGGTTTTAACTAATATTTGATTCTGTTCTTCCGTACCTACACTAATCCGCAATTTGTCTTCTAATCGCGGCTGATTGAAGTATCGAATCAATATTCCCCGTTCTTTCAGTGTTTGATAAATTCTTTCTGCATCGCCGCCCAGCGGTCTAACTAACAAAAAGTTGGTTTGCGATGGCCAAACTTCAAAGCCTAATTCTTTGAAAATTACGGCTAGTTTTGCTCTGGAAGCCTTGACTTTTTCGGCGTTGGCTGTTTTGTGGTCTGAATCTGCGATCGCACTTGCAGCCACTTTATAAGCTAAAGCATCCACATTATAGCTATCTTTGATTTTATTTAATTCTGCCAACAGAGCCGGATTTGCTATGGCAAAACCCAACCTTAATCCTGCTAGCGAATAACCTTTAGAAAGCGTCCTCAAAACTATAACATTATTGTACTTTTTTGTCAACTCCAAAGCATCATTTTCTGCGAAATCTACATAGGCTTCATCGATCACCAGAATCCCAGATAAGTCTTTAGCCAGTTTCTCCAAATCAGCAAGAGATATAGCTGTTCCCGATGGACTGTTGGGCGAAGCTACAAATGTCACAGCACCTTGAGATGCTATTAGCAAATCGACTGGTAACTTGTAGTCATCGGGATAAGGAACTTCGACAAATTCTACATCCTGAATTTGTGCCAAAGTGCGGTACAATACATAGGTAGGTGAGGGACAAACAATTTGTTTTCCGGGTTCGCCCACAGCGCGAACAATCAAGTTTAATAAATCATCGCTGCCATTACCTACCGCAATCCAATCATCAGGAACTCCCAAAACTTGACTAGCAGCAATTCGGAAGTTTTTGCCAGTGGGATCGGGATAGCGCCGCAGCATTTCTCCGTCTATTTCCTGAAGCACTTTTAAGGCTTTTGGAGAAGGCGGATAGGGATTTTCATTAGAATTTAGTTTAATAATTTTTGTGCCTAGCGGTGGCTGTTCTCCCGGCACGTAGCCAGACATTTCCTCGATGCTTTTGCGAAAGTAATTCATTTATTAATTGAGTTTTGTGGAACGGGCATCTTGCCCGTTCTTGATAATGGTGCAAGATATTAAGTTAAACAAATTATATCAAACAATTAGTGACTATCCGAGTTATACCCAAATCAATTAACTTTTGCCTGTCTTCTGGATCGTCCACCGTCCACGCCACAATGTCAACTCCCTGACTGCGGCTTGCTTGAATTAGTGCGGGGTTTTCCAGCAAAACGCGATACTGGCTGCTAATCAAATTATCGCAATTCACCACAGCTTGAGACAATTGAGTTTTGTATGCTTCTAGATTAGCAACGATTTGCCCGATCGCCAAATCGCCATCTAGCCGCCGCACTTGTGCCAAAAATTGCTCGCTAAACGAGGTAATAACGCATTTCTCTTTAATTCCTCTGTCGTTCAAAGTATTGACAAAATCCGCGACTTCTGCATCCGACCATTCGCAATGGGGCTTGACATCAAAATAGAGAAATTTGTCAACATTTTTCAGGATAACTAATGCTTCTGCGAAAGTAGGGATTTTTTGTCCTGAAAATTCATAGCTAAACCATTTTCCTGCATCAAGTTTCTGTAATTGAGACAGATTTTGTTCCCTGACTTTACCAGAAAATCCAGTGATTCTATCTAGTGTTGCGTCGTGAAAAATCACCGGTACGCTGTCGGCGGATAGCTGGATGTCAAATTCGATCGAATTAGCTTTGCGGGCGATCGCCAGTTCAAAAGCTGCTAAAGTGTTCTCAGGGGCGATCGCCGAAAATCCCCGATGTGCGATAATTTCTAAATTCACTGTTTCGCGCCCTCTAAAAAATCTGCCACAGTTTGATTAAAAGTTTCTGGTTGAGTCAAAAAAGACCAGTGATTCCCCGGTACTTTTGCAACGGTAAGATTTTTCAAGTATCTCTTGTATGGCTGCATTTGCCAATCCATGCGATTTACGCCTTTTTCCGGCTGTACTAACAAAGTCTGGATATGAATATTTTCAGTTAAACCGGCAACTTTCATCACTTCTGCAAATATCTAATTTCTGGCTGTAATTGCAAATTTACTGCCCCAAGTTCCGTCGGATTTTTGTTCGATTTGGTGTTGGAATACCATTTGTTGCACGTCACTCCAATCTGCGTATTCTCCCGATTGTTTGGCTGCTGCTTCTGCTTGGGATAAAGTCGCAAACGGGCCGACACATTTGAGACAGTCTAATTTTCGGTAAACAATTGGCAGGGTGAGTTTCATCGCGGCGGGCAGTTTGGTGATGAAGATGGGGTCTACTAAAATCATACTGCAAAAGCGATCGGGATTTTGCCTCGCCCAAATCGGTGCTAGTTTTCCCGTCCAAGAATGTCCTAAAATGTGGGCGTCTGGCCAGTTGAGATGTGCCATCAAAGCTTCTAAATCTGCGATCGCACTTTCAAAAGTATAGCCTGTTTTTGGTTTGCTACTCTCTCCGTGACCGCGCATATCCGGCGCTACAATATGATAGCGGTTGGACAAGTAATTGCCCAAGCTAGTCCAGACACACGCACTATCTGCTAAACCGTGTAACAGCAGCAAACGCGGAACTTTTTTTTTCCTGTGTCTGGCTGCCATTCTAGGTATGAAAGTTCGATTTCTGGCAGGTGCAAAGTGTTACGATTTGGCATGATTAGGGTGTTTTATAGTTGGATAAATGTGATTTAACTTTTTTATGAACAGGCAAGATGCCTGTTCCACAAAGAGTGAAGTTTCTTGGACTGTTTTCCTAAACAGGCTTTCCGGCTTATTTCACAAAGAATAAGTCTTCTTCTTGTGGGGAGTAGGGGTTGGGCTTCTAGCCCGCCCTTCTGACCTAATTTTTGCTTTTCAAACTCAACAAAAGAAACTGAGTTTTCTGCGCTTCCTCAAAATTGTCGTCACTGACCAAAACTACACTTTTGCTGCCATCGGGCAACTGCGGTCCGAGGGTCATTCCCTCTAAATTGTACAGCGGAATTCCGAGTTTGCTTAAGTCTAGCAGCAACTTTTTCTTAACAGGTTCGACCGCCACTCGCCCTTTAAAACTCTGGATTCTCGAAGTATCTGTAGCCGCCCCAACCGCTACTTGATAAATCCTAGCGCTGTATCCCGACAGCCCAAAAGAACGTTCTAAACTCAGAATCTGACCGCCGCCGATTGTTACTAATTCTGTTAAACCGTTCAAAATAGTCATGGGAACTTGGTCTAGCGTGTAAAGATTTTCCGAGACTAATTGGGGCGTTTTATCGACGATGATATAATGTAAAAGACGGAGTTTGCTTGCCTGTTCTGGGTCTGAATCTTGCATTAACGGCGCTTCCGTAGCTGCGAACAAACGAAACGGATCTAGACCGCCTGGACTAAAGGTTTCTGGGTCGATGGTTAAAGATTCAAAACCTAAATTGTCCACCACTCCTTGCTGCTGTTTTTCATCGCTGGCATCGGGAATATAGCGCTTGGGTATCGGCAATTTTCCCCGTAATTTCCCGGTTTTGAGGTCAAATTCACCGAGAAAAGGAGGGATGCCAACATGAGTAACGCCTTCGCTGGCGACAAATACTGAATTGCGGGGAGAAAGGGCGATGCCTTCGGGATTGATGGAACCCCAAGAGAAGGTTTCACCGTCTGCTTTTTTGAGGGATGTAACGCCTTCAACGGTAACTTTTTTCAGGCGAATATTTGCTGGATCGCTTGATGTGAGGTCGAGTCTGAGACTGTAAAATCTCGCTTCTCCGTTTTCGCTGGGGTCGTCGGAAAGAGCGTAAAAGCGATAAGCTTTGGAAGTGACTGCGCTAATACCTTTGGGATCGTAGGTAATTCCTGACAAACCGCCTACTGGTGCTCCTTCAAAATTGATTTTTGGCAATTGGTAGTCGCCCAAAAATTCTAGGGACATTTCTGGAAAAGATCGGTCTCTACCAACTGCGGGAGGGGGGGCGCAAGCTGTGCAAACAGTTAAGACAATTAGGGCTAGACTAAATAAGCGTAAAATACGTTGGCGAAGCCCGCCCCTACGGGGGCTACGCCAACGAAGAGGATCGCCCAGCGTCTTTAAATCCCAATAATTGCTCAGTGCGGTGACATTTATTTTGTTGCTCTTGTTGAACAGTTTGCTTTTGTGCCATCTTTGTGACATAATTTATACCGTTTTGTAGATATGCAAAACTTGATGTTTCCAGAAGAGATGCCGAATCGCGGCAACCAAATTTTGAGAATGAGAAGTTCTGTGCCAATTGGGTGCTTGCTTTTCTTGTGGCTGTGTGCTGGTTCTATTGCTAGCGCCCAAACTAATCCACCAGGCCTCGATCAATTTTCTCCTAATCCTCTAGAAATTACCACACCCGATCCCCTAGCTCCCGCTAACGAATCTTTGAGCAGCACTCAGCGGGACGAACTGACAGCGGCCCTGCAGCAGTTAAACTTAGAAGCAGCGACTAAACTGGAAGCTGGAGACGGCGCGGGTGCTTTTGAAATTTGGTTCCGAGAATTGCGGCTGCGGAGGTATCTGGGCCCGGGGGCGGAAATTGCTGCTTTGAGTCGGGTGGGAAGTGTTGCTTGGAGTAACGGTAAAAACCTGGAACTACAGCTTATTACTAAACGGTTGCAAGCAATTCAAAAACAAGTCAAATCCCAAGTACCACTTAATACTGAGTTGCTCCCCGCCTTCGCTGCTGCTTTTCAGCAGGTGCGCGCTAAAGGGCCGACTGTAGAAGTTTACCAAGAAATTCTCGAAAATGCGCGCCAAAACGAAGATATATTGGCTCAAGGTCAGATTTTGAAGGCGATCGGGCTTATTCACATCAATTGGTTGAGTTACGATAAAGCTGCTCCGGTGTATGAGGAATTGGCAACTTTAATTCAGGAAAACCGCGCTTTATTTGCTGCTAATTCGGCTGTGCCAAATTCTGCTGTAGTTGCGGGAAACGGCGCGCCGCCGCAGCCTGTAACTCCTCCAACGGAGGTAGATACTCTGAGACAATTAGCTTACGTTTACCAGCAGTCGAAACAACCCCTAAAGGCGATCGCAGCCCGGGAAAAACTAGCATCAGTGTATGTCAACCTGCAAAACCCGAGTGCTATACCACCGCTCAAAATTGCGATCGCCAGTGATTACCAAACCATAGGTCAAATCAATTTAGCCGCTCAATACTATCAGGAAGCATACAATTTAGCCGTTCCCATTCAACAGTATGCCCAAGCTAGTGAAGCTTTGGATAAATTAGCATTGCTTTACCGAGCGCAAAAGCAATGGGAGCCGACTTTGCGGATTTATCAAATGCAGTTGCTGTTAGAAGAGCGGGCTTACAACTTCTACGGATTGATGAACGCTTATGACAATATCGGTCAAGTTTATCAAGAGATGAAGGCTTACGATAAGGCTTTGGAATCCTATCAAAAAGGGTTGGACGTGGCTAAAAAATTGGGACACCGACAAGAGTATTTTGCTAAGAAAATTCAAAAAGTTAACAAGCAATTGCAAAAAAATTCGTAGTTGTCAGCCGACAATAATGCCAATCTGCGATGCGAGTAATTTAAATGCAGTAAGGTGCGCCTAGCGCACCCTACAAAACTACTTTTGACTGGTAACTTTCTCGCGATATAGAATAATATACTACATCTGTTTCGTAGTAATGAGCATTTTTTTCATATTTCATGCCAACTTTCTGTATCACCCGCTGGGAGGCGATATTTTCTGGGCGGGCGATCGCAACTATTCTATCAAGCTGTAATATTTCAAATCCATAGTTTAGACTAGCAAAAGATGCTTCTGTCGCCAATCCTTGATTCCAATAAACTTTGTCGAGTACATAGCCAAGCTCAACTTCCGGTGTTCTGTCCAGAAAACCAAGTCCGCAGCGACCAATCATTTTACGGTCTATTTTATGTACTACAGCCCACATTCCAAAGTTGTTTTCTTCCCAACGTTTGAGCATGGTATGAATGGCGATTTCTGTTGCTTCTCTAGTTCTAACTCCTGTGAGGTATTTCATTATTTCCGGATCGCTGTAGATGCGGTACAGCTCATCTAAGTCGTCTGGCGTAAATTGTCTCAGATACAATCGGGCTGTCTCTATCTCTTGCATGATAAATATAACTTCTACCAGTAGATTATAATACCAGTTTTGTCTGCCTACAAACATTTTGGTTGGGTTTCGTTCCTCAACCCAACCTGCTGTTACAATAAAACACTCTTTGTGAAACAGGCATTTTGCCTGTTACTGATATTAGTGCCAAATATTCATTCTATTTGTTACAATTATTAACTAGATATATTGTACAGTTTTTGCCATCAATGACTATTTCCTCACCAGTAGCAGACACCAAAAACCAACCCCGCCGCGAAACAGACTGGCGGTTATTCATGAGGTTGGCATCTTACGCAACCCGCAGCAAACGCTTGTTGATTATTTCGATCGCACTATTAGTACCGCTAGCAGTCTCAGGAGCAATTCAACCCATTCTCATCGGGCAGGCAATTTCGGTAATTCGCTCGGAACCTACCTACGAATTCTTGCGGGGATTGCCTCTCTCTGCTGCCTTGAATATTTTGGCTGTTTTGCTCATGGTAACTATAACACTTAGATTGGCACTGCAATCAGTTCAAGGCTATTTAGTTACGAAAGTAGGGCAAATAATTACTACTGATATTAGAAATGATTTGTTCGCGCACGTCACATCGCTAGCATTCAGATTTTTTGATCGCACTCCTGTCGGCAAACTGATGACTCGCCTCACCAGCGATGTAGAAGCTTTGGGAGAGGTTTTCTCTTCAGGGGCGATCGGCATTGTCAGCGATTTATTTTCAATTTTAGTAATTGCCATTTTCATGTTTACCATGCAGTGGCAACTAGCTTTAATGTTGGTGCTGATGATGATACCAATTACCGCAGTCATAATTTATTTCCAGTACCAATATCGCATAGCAAATTACAATACCAGAGAAGAACTTTCCGAGCTTAACGCACAACTGCAAGAAAACCTGACTGGTATTGGCGTAGTGCAGCTATTCCGCCGCGAAAGATTCAACTCAGAATTGTTTCGTGTCACCAATAAACGCTACATTAAAGCAGTCGATAAAACTATTTTTTACGACTCCGCCGTATCTGCGACATTAGAATGGATTGCTTTAGTGGCGATCGCAGCCGTTTTGTGGATGG
The DNA here is from genome assembly GCA_030248405.1 of Microcoleus sp. MP8IB2.171. Lineage (GTDB taxonomy): Bacteria > Cyanobacteriota > Cyanobacteriia > Cyanobacteriales > Microcoleaceae > Microcoleus. The sequence goes on along the minus strand of JARCMA010000324.1, from coordinate 14,985 downwards.
GCGGCCAAAGGGTTTTAGCCGGTAATCTTAACTTCGGTACTCTCTCGGCATTCATTTTATTTGCTCAGCGTCTCTTCGATCCGCTGCGGCAATTTGCTGAGAAATTCACTGCAATTCAAGCAGGATTTACCGCTGTCGAACGGATTAGCGATATTCTCAACGAACCGATCGAAATTAAAGATCCAACTAGCGGGAAGAAGGAAGAAGGAAGTTCGGCAACGGATTCTGTAGCGGATGTAACGGATGTAACGGATTTGAGGAATAGGAAAGAAGGAAGAGGGCGCTTCGGCTTCGCTCAGGGTAAAAAGAGGGAAGAAGGAAGAAGGGAATATTATTCGCCGCTGCCGATTACCGGTCATCCTGAGACAATTTCCTACAACTTATCTTCAACTGAGCAAGAATTGGTAGAGAATAATCAAAGTCATGAAACTTCAGAATATCGTCTATCAATTAACAATTATAAATCGCCAATCTCCCGTTTAAACTCGAATGAATCCGCATCGGGAGAAATCCAATTTGACAACGTGTGGTTTGCTTACAAAGAAGACGAATATGTCCTGCAAAATCTCAATTTCACCATCAAATCCGGCGAAAAAGTAGCATTAGTCGGCCCCACCGGTGCGGGCAAAAGTTCGATTATCCGTCTCCTGTGCCGCCTTTACGAACCTAGCCGAGGACGGATTCTGGTTAATCATGTCGATATTCGGGATTTGCCTCAAGCAGAGTTACGCAGGCACATAGGCGTAATTATCCAAGATGGCTTTCTCTTTGCTGGTGACGTGAAGAGCAATATCAGCCTGGGAGAAAGTTACTCGATTGAGGAAATTCAAGCAGCAGCAGAAAAGACAAATGTTGCCCGTTTAATCGAACAGTTGCCTCAAGGTTATGATACGCAATTGCGGGAACGGGGAACCAATCTTTCGGGAGGACAAAAGCAATTATTAGCGTTTGCTCGCGCCGCTATTCGCAATCCCAGTATCTTAGTTCTAGACGAGGCAACTGCTAGTTTAGATGTGGGGACGGAAGCTTTAATTCAAGAAGCTCTAGAGCGTTTGATGGCGGACAGAACGGCGATAATTATTGCCCACAGGCTCTCGACTATCCGAAATGTCGATCGTATTTTAGTGCTCAAACGCGGGCAGTTAGTAGAATCGGGCAGCCACGAAGAGTTGTTGGAGCTAGAAGGGTTGTATGCCAGTTTGTACAAGTTGCAAATGCTGGGAAGTTAGACAGTTGACAGTTGACAGTTGACAGTTGACAGTTGACAGTTGACAGCTTGCCCGCTTGCTTACAGAAGAGTTGACAGTTGACCGAAGGAAGAAGGCTATAAAGGCTACGCGAGCGGGTAAAAAGACTTGTCAGTCAGCGTAGTCGAAGGAAGGAAGAGGGAATATTTTTCCTAAACTCGGCAGATTTGCGGTTTTAGATTTTAGATGAGAGAACAAATCTAAAATATAAAATCAAAAATCTCAAATTGATTCACTTGCCCGAAATCATTTTCCCCAGGGTTTCCGGCAAGTGAATTATATGTTGAAACAACTGATTTGGGCCGATGCCAAACAATAACTGCATCGCCAGCACAATTGCTGCTAAAGCAATCGCTGTCCCGATGCTGGCTTTCAATACTTTAAAAGCCCAATTAAACACCAGCCAAGATACAAGTAACGAAGCAATTAAGATAATTAGTTCTATTGGCATATAACATTTTTAACTCTATTTTAACTCTACATAAATTACGTATCAATACCATAGAAACCGGGTTTTTTATCTGTGTTACAGGCTCAAATGCAGTATTTCCGTAAACACCAGGTTTCTACGTCAAGGACTACTCTACTTATTACTTTAAGCAATACTGCCGCGCTTCCGTGTTTCCTTATAAGAAATTCCGACATTTTTTAAGCCGGCTTTAATCATTTGCTGCTCTAACAAAGCGAAAAAGCGAGTTCGATCGCCTCCCGTGACTACCGCTTGATTGTGAGCTTCTGCTAGCGTCACCGGATAGCCGCCGCCTTTGTGTACTTGAGCCAGCATCATTCCTAATGCTAAATCTAGCTGTGTTGTATCTTGTGCTACCCATTCCGGCACTTCTATTCTAGCAATTTCTGTGCCAACGTGAACGTAACAGAAATAGACGGAATTAAGGCCGTACAAATCTAAAATTCGAGCTTGGGATTTCCACAAAGGGCTTCTTTGTCCCGGTGAGAGGATTGTTGCCCACAAGATGGCATCCCGCAAAGGTTCAAATTCTTGACAAGGTGCTTTTTCGGCGAAAGAAATTGTGGCGGCAAATCCGACGTTCGGACAATTTGTCATGCAGTCGGGTACTTCGTGGGTGCAAGCTTCAAACCGTAAAAAAGATAAACTTTCGCTGCTGCGAGAAGCGCTTAAGTATCCTAACAGCGGAATTCCTGCTAAACGCAACTTGTCCCAAGCTTCTAAAATTGGCTGCAAAATTTGATCCCGCGCTTCGGTGGGTAACTGTTCCAAAAACCAATAAATCAGGGAACCGTCTACCATTGCTAAAGCTGGCGCGGGCAATTTATTGTCGTTAACTTTTGCCCAATTGCAGCCCATTTCTGCTAAGGCAATTGCTTCGGAAACGGCGCGCCGGTATCCCATCCATTCTTCGGTTCTAATTCCCCACTGCCGCGAACCGTACAAGTCTTCGGGTTTGTAGAAAACCTCGGGTACGCTGTCTAAAACTGGGTGGCGGCTTTGTCCGTAGTGCAGCATGACTGTGCCGACGTTTAGCAGGTAGCAGTAGGCTATTTCGTGATGGTTGGGGGAAATTTGCGAGCCGTCTGTGGCAAAGACTGTGTGAGCGGCGGGGGGTGCGGTGATGTAGGTACGATCGGACAATGGCTCGATCGGCGTGGCAGCATTGAATAAAGTGCGATCGCGCCAACTCTCTTGCAATTCCACCAATTTTTCCTGTTCCGCTGCAGCCTTAATCAGCAAATTCTGAGCCACTTCCAAACGCTGGCGAGCGGCAGCCGCTTCCACATTCAAATGTTGGCTCATTCCCTGCATTGCCTTGGCTGCTTTAGTTAAATCGAGCATGGGTTTTAAGTCTCAATATTAGAAAGCTTTCAAGCTGAGAAATTATCAAAAAACTTTTCAATTTTTTGGTTCCGAAGTTTGGTTTTTTGTCATACACGCGGTTTGATAAACTAAAACACTTCGTGCGCGCACCCATAAATAGTAAAATAACCTGGTTTTTGAGGTCAAGATTACCTGCAATAGTCTATGAAAAAAAAACATTTTTTTTTGTCGATAGCCTTGCTTTCTTGAGGAGTTTATGTTATATTTATCTTATAATGGGATGGTGGCAAAAATATTATTTTTGCCACCATCCCATTATATTAGAATACCATGTCTACGCCGCAAAAGTCAACAAAAAAGATGTAAAATTTTGTGATTTTTTTTGACTCTGAAAAGCGAAAAAAGTCACAAGTGTAAACAAATCTAACATCAACATTCGAGCGGCAGCCAATCGGCAAAATCTCCGGCAAACTGCGACAGAGAAAGCAATTGAACTGGTGGATTTTGAGCCACAGATTCCCGTTCTGGCAAAGTATTGTAACCCCAATCAGCCAAAAATAACCTCACCTCAGATAAATCCGGCTGCTGCTTCACCGACAGCAAAGTTTTTAACCGATCTTCCACAAACCAAATAGTCGAATCTTTGCCAGACGCGGCCAAAAATTCCCGCAAAATTTGGTGTTTAGGCTTGTTGTATTCCTTACCAAAAATTAACTCCGACGGCATTTGTACGCCTGCTAGCTGCAAAAGTTCCCGCACAAAACGGCCTTCCTTTGTAGTGACGATAGCCACTTTCACCGAACTATCCTGCAACGAGTGCAACCGATCGGCAACCCCTGGATAAAAGCGGTGCAAAGACAGCCACCCAGCTAAATCCTCAGCAATCCAAGTATCGCGCAATCCGTCTAACATAGCACCGACAGACTGCGCTTTTAAATTATTTTCGGTCAACAAATACGGTACTATATTGGGCCACTCTAGCAAAATTTGCTCTGGGGAAATTCCTGTCAGTAGTGCGCGGATCAGCAGTGGCATTTCCCAACCGGTTTCGATGGCGGGCCGCACTCGGTAAAAACTCAAAGCTAAATCTGGATCTGGCACTGTTTCGACTGGTTTCCAGATTTGACAGTAGGCACGCCAAGCTGTTTGGAAATATTCGATTAGTCCGTCACAAATCACACCGTCAAAATCAAGAGCTAGAATTGTCGGAAAATTATTAGCCATCAGGGAATCGATTTTAGATTTTAGATTTTAGATTTTAGATTTTGGATTTTGGATTTTGGATTTTGGATTGAAGAATTGCAGAATTGAAGAAAGCAACCTCACGGATCAATCCTGGGACTGGTTATCGGATACTATTTTTTGGTTGTGCCAGGATAAAGACGGGGACTTGTACCCTGGCTGCTTTCGGTCACTGGATTGAAGAATTGAAGACTTGACTATGCAAACACTCAGCAGTGATTGGTCAAGAGTCGTTATTCAAAAGACTGAACTAGCGGTTGATAGGCAATCGATTCTAGTCCTTGGGACTGCAACAATTGCGTCCACTCGGCCGTCAGTCGCGAATCATCGGGGGCGAGGTTCCGCATTTGGGCGAGAGTCGCAAGAGTCTCGTACCAAATCCCATTCTTAGCATAAGCAATCACCTTAGCCATAGGGTCGGGATTTGCCAAATCGTTCTTGAGATTTGCCTGGGGTTCAATTCGCTGCATCCATCCTTTAACAATATAATCTCCAGAACGCTCCAGAGGGTCGCAGGCTAGTGCAAACGACCACACATATCGCTTACCAACCTCAATATTTTTTGTCTGGTCTTTCTCAGAAAGGCTAACTCCAACAATTCCGGCTTTGTCATTTTTTAAAGTAGTTTCATAAACTACTTCGGATTCATCTTCGTTTAGCAAAATAAACTCTACTTGAGCCGCCGGTTGAGAAACATATACAAACAATGTTGGCGACTCTGTTAGCGTTAAGCCAATATTGCTTTCAGGTATTAAGGGAGTAATGAATAAACCATCCCGTAACTTACAGCCTCGATGCGTCCCCCCTTGCCGGTTGTCGGGGGCTGTTACATCGGGAGGTTTGAAATTAACATTCTGACTCAGCAGCATGGGTGCAGGCACAGCCTGCATCGGTGTAAGCAAACTGGGGAGAGTAACGGCGATCGCCAATACAGTCATCGCCAGTGCAGTAAAATGTATAAAACGTTTCATTTTTCCACCCACTTGTAGAAATATTTATAGAGCGCATTTCTAAATGTTAACCCGGAGTGTTAACCCCGGGCGCGATCGAGTAAATGGGTTAATTTTCACATCGCCATCGGCAAACCGACAAAATTTCCAGCAATAGCGAGATTTAAAGAGGCGCAACCAGTGGTTGAGCTGCAACAGATTCCAGTCCTTGGGACTGCAATAATTGCGTCCACTTGGCTGTCAGCCTCGCATCCCCCGGTGTCTGGCGCCGCATTTGGGCTAAAGTAGCGAGAGTTTCGTACCAAATCCCATTTTGAGCATAAACGTTGAGCCTAGTCATCGGGTCGGGATCTGCCAAATCGCTCTTGAGAGTTGCCTGCGGTTCAATTCGCTGCACGAACCCTTTAACAACTAAATCCGCCGATCGATCTTCGGGGTCGCAAACCATCGAAAATGACCATACGTATCGCTTGCCAACTTCAAGGGATTTGTTGTTGTCTACGGTGGCAGGAATACTAACTCCAACAATCCCCGATTTGTCAAGTTTAAAGGTTTTTTCGTAGACCACTTTGTCCTCCTTTTCGTTGAGCAAAGTAAACTCTATTTCGGGCGAGGTGTTAGGAATATAGACAAAAATTGTGGGAGAATCTGTTAGGGTTAAACCGATATTAGTTGGAGGCACTAAAGGAGTAATAGATAAACCCGCTGGACAAAGCTTGTTGCCACGATGTGTCCCTCCTTGTCGGCCGGCCGGGGCTGTTACGTCGGGAGGCTTGAAATTAACATTTTGACTCAGTAGAAGCGGCTGAGATTGTGCGCGCATCGGTGTAAGTGAACTGGGTACGGTAGCTGCGATCGCAGATACGGCGACCGCAAGTGTAGCCCGATGTAGAAAACGTTTCATTTTGTTGTACCTTTCACTATAATTGCAAACACAGGCATTCGCTGATGGCGACAAATATTTTTGAGATGCTAGTCGAGGGCGCAGATACACAATTTATACCTTGACATATCATCAATAACATTAATTAATTCAAGCGGCAAGTGGATTCTCTGTCGGAAAAATCAGGTTGCCTAGGTCGCAAGTATCATTGGATACAGTTGATCGCTACGTACTGTAAATTTTTGTAACAAACTGGTCGGAGTTTCCGAGTGTTCTAAGATGGAGGAAGTCTCCAGCAGGCGGGAAATGTGAAACAACTGCTGTTCCAGAAACGAGTCAAACTTTTATGCTGGGATAATGAGTAAAATATCTAACAACATTCGATCGGCAGTGGCTCAATTAAGTCAAATGTATAAACCATCACTAGCATTGGCTAAGTCTGTATTAATTGCCAGCGCGGCAGTAACATTATCCTTGATGGGAGCCCGACAGCTAGGAATACTCGAACCAGTAGAATTAAGCGCTTACGACCAAATGGTGAGGTGGCGTCCCGATGAACAGCCAGACTCGCGTTTGCTAGTTGTGGGGATTACCGAAGCAGACATTCAGAAACTGAAACAGTGGCCGATATCCGATCGCAAAATAGCTGAAATCTTACAAAAACTTGACAAAATGCAGCCGGCAGTCATCGGTTTAGATGTACTGCGAGACGTACCTTTAGGAGATGGCCGCGAGGAATTAACTAAAGTTTTACAAAAAAGCGATCGAATTATCGGGGTATGTTTAGTCACCGACGGAAGCCCGGACAATCCCGGTTCTCCGCCTGCGCCGGGGCTGCCAGAAAACCGGGTGGGATTTGCAGATTTCGGAGTCGATCCGGGTGGCATACTCCGCAGGGCTTTATTATTTATGAAACCCCCGACAATTGAGGGCAACTCCTCGGCCCAAAAACATCTTTGCAATGACAACTCTCAAGTTTTAGCTTCCTTCAACCTCCAGCTAGCACTCCGCTACCTGCAGGGGCAAAAAATTTATCCCCAAACGGCACCCGATCAATCTTTATGGCTGGGAGAAACCAAATTAAAACAACTAGAAAGCAATGACGGAGGATACACAAATGCCGATGCCAGGGGATATCAAATATTAATTAACTATCGTTCCAGGCAGCAAGTCGCAAACCAAGTCAGAATTACGGATATTTTAGAAGGGAAAGTTGACCCTAATTTAGTTAAAGATAAAATAGTTCTCATCGGTTACACCACAGAAACCGTTAAAGATTTATTTTATACTCCTTACAGTGGGCAACAGCAAAGCAACCAATTCATGCCTGGGATTGTGGCACACGCACAAGTAGTCAGCCAAATTTTGAGTGCCGTTTTAGACAACAGACCGATGTTGTGGTTTTGGCCGGAATGGGCAGAAATCCTGTGGATTTCGGCATGGTCAATTGTCGGAGGAACCTTGGCATCGCGGATGGCTCACCCAGCGAAGTTGACGGTGACATTCGGAGCAGTGCTGTCCGGGTGCTGCGCGATCAGCTTTGGGATTTTTCTGTTGGGAGGGTGGGTGCCTGTGGCAGCGCCAGCCTTAGCATTAATCTTAACTGGCGGTAGCATTGTATCAGCAGAGAGATTTAATAAAGCCGGATACGGGAAAGCAATTAGCGATCGAGTAAAACAAGTCTTCAAAATCGAAATAGACCAAGCCAAAAAAGAACAGCAAGTCGCAGAAATCACAGAATCTGATTTCTTTAAAGAATTGCAGCAAAAGAAAGATAAACTGAGAATTAGCAAACAAGAAACCTCTGAAAAAACACATTCCGATCCCCAAGAAATAACTGCAAGTACCCCAGAGCTTGCCAAGGCCGAAAGTCAGACAGACGACTACTTAGCTCAGTTGCAGGAAAAAGCCAAACAGCAGAAGCAGCGCGCCGCCGTGACTGAATCGGAAAGCGGCTCTCAAACGAGTGTCCCGATAGATACCGGTTCTGGTGCTAGTTCAGCCGAAACTAAACCTGATGACGAGTTCAGCGATTTGCAAACCAAAGCCAAACAGATGCGGCAGCGCAGGGGCGCCCAAAAGATGATAAAAGATGAAAAAATTGATAGTTTAACAGATAAGGAGGATTTGGGTGGCAAGGAAGAATGATAGACAACTCGACTGCATCATCGAGAATTGCATCATAATGGGTTCTCGCCGTTTCTTACCCTAATACGCAGATCATGTCCAAAATCATCTCTGTCCACTCTTACCGGGGCGGAACTGGCAAATCGAACACGACAGCAAACCTGGCATCTATTATCGCTCGCGGCGGAAATCGGGTCGCCATTGTGGACACAGACATTCAATCACCGGGGATTCACGTGCTGTTCGGTTTCAGCGAGAGCAACATGGATCGCTGCCTGAACGATTACCTGTGGGGCCGGTGTCCGATCGCGGATACGGCCTACAATGTGAGTTCGCTGCTGCCAAAATTAGCCACTAACGGCAACCTCTACCTGATTCCTTCGAGCATTAAAGCAGGGGAGATAGCGCGAGTTTTGCGGGAAGGCTACGATGTGGGACTGCTTACCGACGGCTTTCAAGAACTGATCGAGGTTTTGAACTTAGACTACCTATTTATAGACACGCACCCGGGGCTCAACGAAGAAACCCTCCTCAGCATCACTATTTCCGACATCCTGCTGCTGATTTTGCGTCCGGATCAGCAAGATTTTCAGGGAACGGCTGTCACGGTAGATGTGGCCCGCAAATTAGAAGTTCCCAAGATTTTGATGACGATCAACAAAGCCCCAGAATCCCTGGATTTCGACGATTTGAAGCAGCAAGTAGAGAGTATTTACAACATCCCAGTGGCAGGGGTACTGCCTCACAGCGACAAGATGATGCTGCTCGCCAGCAAGGGAGTGTTTGCGCTGCACTTCCCTAACGACCCTCTAACTAAGGTTGTGGAAGGGATTGCGAAACAGATTGTGGGATAATTGGTGCAGCGAATGCCGATCGCCCGCCCAGGAGTTTCGCTTTCGCTCTCAATTCTTGCGGAGCGATGTCCTCCTGCCTATCCGGCTGCCTGCGGAGGAACTTTCTCAGCGACAATATTTGGTTAAAGAGTCAGGAGAATGGCGACAAAATGAGATACAAATAGATTATGAGAATTTGTTAAAAAACTTTAGGAGGAGAACTCATGGATTTTGACTTCCGCATACTAATAGTATTGATGCCCGTATTGTTGGCGGGCGGCTGGGCTGCTTACAACGTCGGCACTATAGCTCTCAAACAAGTGCAGAAATTGTTGAACAAGCAAGCTTAAACTCAGCCTCTTTTCAGGTAATCCCGCAGCCGACTGTTTTTTGAGATACAAAACAGTCGGCTGATTTGTGCATTGGCTCTGCTTAAGTGATGGCTGATTTTTGGCGGGCAATTTACGACTGCAGAGAGATGGAGCGAAAACAAAAGAAAAGTTAGACTTAAAAATTAAGCAGAAACCGGGTGCGATCAAGCAAAATACTTTGTTGCAGCAAACGAGCCTGGGTAAAAAAACCTAGCTGTGAAAGCATGGCGATCGTGTAAGTTCGGATTTTGATGTTTTGAACTCTACTCATAACTTCTGAGTAGAGTTCCATAAAAATATTGGGTAAGCACGTTATCGCAGAAAATATGAGACAATCACAAAAGTATTTGCCCTAACAATCGCCCTAAAAACTGCGAAGTTTAACGGGTAGGGAAGATAGGTCAAATTGTCAATGTTAAATTCCTATATCTTTAGATAGATTATGCTTTTTCCCCGATCAAGCGGCATTCTACTCCAGCCCACATCCTTTCCCAGTCGATTTGGCATTGGGGACATGGGAATAGAAGCATATCGCTTTATTGACTTTTTAGTTGAGAGCGACCAGCAATACTGGCAGCTATTGCCGCTGGGCCCGACAGGATACGGCAATTCTCCTTATTCGTGCTATTCAGCAATGGCGGGAAATCCGCTGCTGATTAACCCAGAACTGCTGCGGGACCAGCAATTGCTCGGAGATGAAGACTTCGCTAATTTGCCAGAATTTCCGCTGGATTATGTAGACTTCGAGCGAGCGATCGCCCTGAAAGTGCCTTTGCTCAAAAAAGCTTGCGAAAACTTCAAAGCCAAAGCATCCCCGATCCAGCAAAAAGAATTCTCAGCTTTTTGCGAAAGCAAAGAGAATTGGCTGGAAGATTACGCCTTATTTATGGCACTAAAAGACAACTTTGGCGGTGTTAGCTGGAACAATTGGGAACCAGAAATTGCCCGTCGAGAACCAGAGTCTCTAGAAAAGTGGCGCCAGCAGCTAAATGCTGAGATTTATTACTACAAATACGTCCAGTTTGAGTTTTTTCGCCAGTGGACGGAGTTGAAACGCTATGCCAATCTGCGGGACATTAAAATTATTGGCGACATTCCGATTTATGTAGCTCACGACAGCGCGGATGTATGGTCTCATCGAGAAATATTCTGCTTGGATGAAGCCACCGGAGAACCAGCTTTAATGGCGGGAGTTCCCCCAGATTACTTCAGCAATACAGGTCAATTGTGGGGTAACCCCGTTTACAATTGGGAGAAGTTGCAAGCAAATAATTTCGAGTGGTGGGTGGAGCGTTTTGAAGCGATTTTCGCTTATGTAGACGTGACTCGGATCGACCACTTTCGAGGATTTGAGGCTTACTGGGCGGTGAAGCGCGGACAAGAAACTGCTATGTACGGAGAGTGGATTAAAGCGCCGGGAACAGCTTTGTTGGATGTAATTAACGAGAAGTTTGGTAACTTGCCGATTATCGCTGAGGATTTAGGGGTAATTACTCCAGAAGTGGAAGCTTTGCGCGATCGATACGAGTTTCCAGGAATGAAGATTTTGCAGTTTGCTTTCGGCGCTGGTCCGGGCGATCCTTTTTTGCCTTTCAATTACGATCGCAACTGCGTAGTTTACACCGGTACCCACGACAACGACACGACTGTCGGCTGGTTCAATCAACTGCAAAACTACGAAAGAGATGAGGTTTTGCGTTATTTGGGCTGCATAGATCCCCAAGGAATTCACTGGTCTTTAATCCGCATGGGTTGGATTTCTATTGCTAATTTGGCAATTGTGCCGTTTCAAGATTTGTTGGGTTTAGGTACTGACGCGCGGATGAATTTTCCGGGGAAACCAGAGGGAAATTGGGGCTGGCGGTATCGACCCGAAGCTTTGAATTGGGAAGTGCGCGATCGGCTCAAAACCATGACTTACATCTCCGGGCGCGCTCCTAATAAACATTGATCGTCGGGAAGGGGTAGTTGGTAGTGGGTAATTGGTAATTGTTAATGGGTAATATCAAATCTGTTAGCATAGGAATTATTCCTATCTCTATTCTCGACAAGCGCGTGAATCACCGTCAATCCCTTGTCATCTGCAGTTAATCAATTATTTTTTTTTACCGCAGATACAGGCAGATGCAACACAGAGTAACGCAGATGAATTAGATTAATTCCGGTTGCACCATCCATCGGGAATTGTTGATTGTTGACTTGATTTAACTATTCCGATGCAACTGGATTTGATAGAATGGGTAATTGTTAATAGGTAATAGGTAATTGGTAATTGGTAATTGGTAATGAGTGAATCAAGACGGACATTCTAATTAAAAGCTGTGGACTGCCCGCTATTACCAATTACCCATTAACCATTACCCATTAATACTTACCCTTGATTCTTGGGCGGTGCTGAAGGCTTGAGTTCGTTTGCTTTAAAAACAACTTCTTTGGCGACTCCAGGATCTCCGAGTTGTTCGGCTTGTCCGTTATTAACAGCAACCATTACCCCGCCGGCGTTACCTGCTACCACTACCAATTGCTTTTGAGCCCCCCAGGTGCGAACAGTCCCTGAAGGCAAAGTTCCCTCAAACTCTGTTTTACCATCAACTTCAACCTGCATCCACGATTCTGCTTTAAAAGTGACGCTAACCATCACTGGTTTATTGCCAGATTTATTTAAATTTTGACCGGTTCTTGCTGCTTCGACAGCCTCGTAACTATCCGGTTTCTGATTTTGTGAGGATCTCGATGCCTCAGCAGCTAAACGAGCTTGTTCTTGCTGCCCAAGCGCTAGTTCTTCGGCTCCCGCACCGTTTTTTGCGGTAACAGAACCGCTCATCAACTGAGATAAGACATTGACCGAACAGATAATTAGAAATGTGTAAAAGAGGTAGAGGTGCATCGGCCGCAACTGAGGCCCATCTTGCCAGGATAGCTTGGTTCTCGATCGGGGCGGCGGTTCGATCGGGAAAAACTCGGCAAACTGACTTCCGTCCAAACCCATTGCTTCAGCGTAGCGCTTGATCAAACCCTGAGTGTAGACGGGTTCGGGAAGTTGGTCTAGTTGACCGTCCTCGATTGCTTGTAGCAGATTCCGCCGAATCATTGTTACCAGGGCTACTTTGTCCAAACAAATCGACTGCTGTTCGCGGTACTGACGGAGTTGAGTTCCAATTTCCGCTAGCTTCTTCTGAGCTGTTTCTGGCTCTTGGGAGTGCAGTTTCTGTTTAGTTGTTTTGAAGAATAAAAACAATAAATTCTTTGTCATATGCTGTGCTCCTGAGAATTTACTGGCACGCTTATTGATGTTAGGTTGACTAGATTCCATAAATAAATAATTTCCGCATCTTCTAGGGGTCGGCAGCAGCCTGGTGGCAATATTGGCGAACCGGGCCGCTGCAATTGAATTGGGCCAATGGCTGTGCGGTGCAGGCGCACCACGGGATATCCCAACAGCTCGGCTGTTCGCCGAATCTGTCGGTTTCTGCCTTCTGATAGAATGACTTCTAACAGAGTTTCGTCTCGCGCGCGATCGATAACTTTAACTTTCGCGGGCAAAGTTTTTGTGCCGGACAAGATGATGCCCTGACGCCACGTTTGTAGTATGGGTTCCGGGGGATCGCCCCGTACCCAAACCTGATAAGTTTTGGCGATCAAGTGACGCGGATGGGTCAAACAAAATGTCAGCTTACCATCATTGGTGAGCAAGAGGGCGCCGGTGGAATCTGCATCTAAGCGTCCTACGGGGTGGATGCCTTGACCGGAGCGCAGTTGTGGTGGCAGCAAGTCGAGAACTTTCGATCGGGATCTTGGATCGCTGCAAGTAGAAACTACGCCTGCCGGTTTGTTGAGCAACAGATAGACCTTTGCGGGTCGATCCGTTGGTTTCACCGGGACTCCATCGACTTGGATGAAATCGCGATCGGGATTCGCTTTTTCTCCTAAGCGAACAATATTGCCATTAACTCGGACTCGTCCAGCTACAATCATCTGTTCTGCTAGACGGCGAGAGGCAATGCCCCACTGGGCGAGGATTTTTTGCAGCCTTTCATCAGACATGACGGGAGTGTGGAAATCCCCAACGAGCCAGCGGTGGGGGAGGAAACACGACACGGTTAATTGATTAACCGTACTAGCAATGCTCAATTCCTGGTTGGGAATAAATTATAATGCTGACCAATTATTACAGGACGCCCGGCCTGGCACAGATTTTCCTTGTGCCCGGTGCAGATTGTCCTGATGGCATTACCCTGAATGCTGTGCAAAAACTACGACGAAAAGACTCGTGGCAGGCACAGGTTTGCACCGTTGGTTTGCGGCTGGTTTGAAAGGTTTGGGTCTGACCCGACCATAAACCAACACTACCATAAATCCCGTACTGCTGGTTAAATTTATACGCTCGATCGCGAATTTTTCCTGGGGATCGCACAACTCGTGAACTACCCAAAGATCCCAAGGGGGGAAAGGTGAGAATTTTTCTGCTTCTGGCGTTGCTGATGCCAGATTTCTGCTTGGTTTTGGAGTTAATCGGACTTGTTTTCATCAACCCGGTTTCTAAGAAAAATCAAAGGTTGACAGCCGTACATCTGTGCAGAAATCGGGTTTTTGAGTCCAGATGTGCAAGTTCTAGTTAAATTTCTGTGCTTGAATATTAAGGTTTATATTCTGAAATTGTTTATGACTGTTGATCGAAACTCTCTTCAATTTGACAATAGAGATGGGGCTGGTGGCTCTGGTGGGACTGTTAATCTCGGCGAGGAGCCGGGGACACCTTCGCCGAGTCAAGGCAGCCGGATCGCGAGTGCGGTGCTGTCTCCGGCGGTGCAGTTGTGGCTGCGATCGCAAGTTCAGCAGGTGGACGAGTTGAAGGTGAAAATTGAGGGGAGCGATCGACAAATCTTCAGCGGTGCGATCCCCAAAGTCACGGCTGCAGCTCGCGGTGCTGTGTATAAAGGACTACACTTAACTGAAGTTGCCATAGAGGGCTGTGGCATTCGCATCAACCTCGGTCAAGCTCTCAAAGGCCAACCCCTGCGCCTCCTGGAATCCGTTCCCGTGACAGGCGTTTTGAGGCTTCGTCAAGCGGATTTGAATGCGTCGCTGAAAGCGCCTTTACTGGCAGATGCTTTGAGCGAATTTTTGCTGCCCCTGCTGCCACTGACAGATAGGGAACAGTCGCTGAAGTTGCAAAATTCGCAGCTTGCAATTGATGCGGGTTTTTTGACGCTTTCGGCTGCAATTTTGCGCGCTGGCGGTAGGCAAATTCCTTTGGTATTGCGGACTGGTTTGCGGATAGCCAGCGGTCGCGAATTGATGTTTGAATCACCAGAAATCGAAATGGATGGAGAATTAAAGAGCAGTGATTTCAATGGTTTTAAAATTGATTTTGGGCCGGAAGTTGAGATTGAAGAATTGATTTTGAGTCCGGGGGAGATTGTTTGTCGGGGGGGAATTAGAGTTTTACCTTAGTTAGTTGAAAGTTGACAGTTGACAGTTGACAGTTGATAGTTGACAGTTGACTTTAACCTGCTTCCTCGGCAAAGCCTGGGAAT
>JARCMA010000323.1 GCA_030248405.1 Microcoleus sp. MP8IB2.171 | reverse complement strand
GTTGACTGTTGACTGTTGACTGTTGACTGTTGACTGTTGACTGTTGACTGTTGACTGTTGACTGGAAAGCTAATAACAACTAACAACGAACAACTGACAACGAACAACTGACAACGAACAACTGACCAATGACCAATGACTAATGACTAATTAGGTGGTTTCGGTTCTTGAATTTTCGGCACAGAATGCTGTTTCTTAAATCGATTAAAACCGTAAACTGCAGCCGCAATTAACAGAAAATAAGGACTGTAAGCCAATATCCAAATACCCAAAGCAAACAAACCTAAAGTCAATTCGCCCACAGAATGAGTCGCTTTCCCCCAAGTTTCCTGCACCCGCAAACCTAGAGAAGGTTCCTGAGTTTGTTGAGCAGATACTGCTGCTTCTAGAGTTAAGCTAATAGTCGAATAGGCTACTTGATTTCGCAAACTTTTTAACTGAGCGTCAATGCGCTCGATCGACTCCCGAATCTTGCTCAACTCTTGAGCAGCTTTGAGCACATCGCCGACAGATCCCGATCGCTCCATAATTTTTAACACCATTTCCTCCGATTTGCGGAGGTTCCGCAGCCTAGCCTCGTTGTCAACTAATTGATCGGTAACATCCTCAGCCGTCAGAGCACGGTTCTCTACATTTCCGAGTTTTGCCAAAGCCTCTAAAGTAGTTTCTAACCGTTCTTGAGGCACGCGAATCTCCACAGACGCCGTTTGGCGGACACTGGAATCCGGGGGCTTTTGATTTTGGAAACCCAAGATATCGCCTTGCTGTTTTTCGACAATATTGGTAACAGATTTAGTGCTAGCGTCAATAGATTTGACAACTACACTGAGTTCGGCTTTTTTAATCAGTTGGGGACGGATTGTCGGAGTTTCTGCTACTTTTTGTGATACACCACGAGGTTTTGACGCTGTGACTGGTGGCCTGGCTGGGAGTACAGGTAGGGGTGGTGGAGCCGATGCGGCAACTTGGTTTTCACGGCTGCTGGATGAAGCTGCGCCGCCTGTATCGCTGCTGGGCAGTTGAGATCCTCCGCAGCTAGGCAAAGCAATGGCTGAAGATAAAGTTAAGAATACCGCCACAGCAAAACGAGTTGTGCTGTTGTTGGCGGGGTTGAGGTTTGGCTTGTGGGGCGGGGAATTGATTTTGAGGTGAGTTTTCATTTGGGTGATTCCTATAAAAAAGGTTTGGGTATTGAATTTTATGCTGGTTTTAATTTAAGCTCGGATAGATAGCGTTAGTTTAGCCGATACCGAAATGGAAACGGTAGAGGTTGCAGATTTTTTTATTTTTAACCGCAGATGAACGCAGATAAACGCGGATGTAATAATGACTGATGAATTTGATTCTGATTTTATGCGATCGACAACCGAGATCGATCGCCCTGGCAACATTTCCTCTGGGTTAGACTCTGCCGTCGTTTTGCGAGAACAAGCTTGCCTTAAAATTCGCGCCAGCTTGCGTGCGGGGCAGCAGGACATGGCGGATTGGCAAGGCGGCCCCCTTGCTGTTTCGGCGGTTCCGGGGGCCGGGAAGTCTACGGGAATGGCTGCTGCGTCGGCAATTGCGATCGCCCGTAACCAGCTTCACAACCGCCGCCAGTTAATTGTCGTGACGTTTACGCGATCGGCTGCTGCTAATATTAAAGCTAAAATTCGGGAAAGACTACAGCAATTGTCTTTATATCAAGGCGGTTTTGCCGTACACACTTTGCACGGTTTAGCTTTAAATATTGCGATGCGCCATCCCGATTTGTCGGGTTTAAATTTAGAAAATTCAACCTTAGTTACTCCCACTCAAAGTCACCGATTAATTCGTACCTGTGTAGAACTTTGGATTGCCGAAAATCCCCGCCGATATCAAGTTTTGCTGGAAGGACAGCAATTCGACGGAGAGGAAACGGAGAGGCTGCGGCGACAATCGGTTTTGCGGACGGAAATTTTGCCGCAGGTAGCTAAAACTGTGATTCACGAGGCGAAATCTTCGGGTTTATTTCCCGAACAGTTGTTAGAAATGAGCGCTCTTGATACTGGGGATGGTTATGAGATTTTAGCAGTAGCTGGGGGTTTATATCAAAAATATCAGGCTTTGTTGAGGAGTCGGGAATTCATCGATTACGACGAGATGATTTTAGCCGCTTTGCGGGTGTTGGAAAATCCGAGGGCGAGGGCGATCGAGCAAAAGCAAGTATTTGCCGTTTTTGAGGACGAAGCGCAGGATTCGACACCTTTGCAGACTAAGCTTTTGGAAACATTGGCGATCGATCCAGAGCGTCCTAACTCACCTCCCAATTTTATCAGAGTTGGCGACCCAAATCAAGCGATTAATTCTACCTTCACTCCCGCTGACCCGATTTATTTTAACCAATTTTGCGATGAGTGTGAAGTAGAGAATAAGTTAGCGACAATGGACGGTGCAGGCCGCAGCACCCAAGTAATTATCGATGCGGCTAACTTTATGCTGCAATGGGTAAATGGCTCGGAATTAGCGAAAAATGAAAAGCCTTTTCGCGACCAAACTATTAAGCCAGTACCGAGCAATGACCCGCAGCAGAATGCAAATCCGGCTCCGATTGGTCGAGGCTTAGAATTGCATACTCCCCGCGATATTTACCATACAGTTGAGTTAATTGGCAAGCGGGTAATTGAGTTAGTAGAGGAATTTTTACCCACCGATTTTGAATTCGCAAGGAATGAAAAAGCTATCGATTCAGGCGCGGAAGCGAGGGATGCAGAAAATAGCCCAAAATTGCCGTTAGAAAATCTGAAATCGATGGCTATTTTGGTGCGGGAAAACAAACAAGGTAAGTTTATCAAAGAAGTGCTGGAAAATCCTCAAAAACACGGATTAAGCTTTGATTTGCGGAAATACGGGATTAAAATTGAGGATGTGGGAGAACGCGACAGACATTCTCAAGTACCTTGGGAAATCTTAACACTGCTGCAATTCCTCGATCGCCCGCACTCTCCAGACTACCTGAAAGCAGCATTAAAGATTTTGAGCGATCGACAACTGATTCCCAAACAAGACTACAATGCTTTTGCGACTAGCCCCGAACAATTTCTTTACCCAGGCCCGCTAGACCCCCAGCAGTCAGACCCCGTTCGCAAATGTCGCTATTTTTGCTGCGGTTTGCTGCAAGCTAGCTTAGAACTGCCACCCTACCAAATCATTTCCTTCTTAGCCTTAGCGCTGCAATACGACCAAACAGAATTAGCCACCGCCGACAAATTAGCAGAACGAGTAGCAATCCAAACAGCCGGCAATAATTCAATGCGTAATATTTTGGACGTACTGAGCGAAATTGTCAGTTCCGAAAGATTTGAACCTGTGGATGCAGACGACAAAATAGAAGAACGCTATACAAGCAAAGGTCAACTAACAATTATTACCATGCACAAAGCTAAAGGATTGGATTGGGATTGCGTATTTTTGCCGTTTCTGCACGAACAAACCATCCCCGGAAATTTGCGAGTTTTGCCGCAAGCCCGATTTTTAGGAGATTTCACTTTAGCAGAGGTAGCGAGAGCACAAATTCGAGCAAGTTTGCACGAAAAATATCCTTTACCAAATCTAGGCGAAGCCTGGGAACAAGCAGGTTATTTGAAAACAGCAGAAGAGTTTCGACTGCTGTATGTGGCGATGACGCGAGCAAAAAGCTTGCTGTGGATGGCGGCGGAGAAGAAAGGGCCTTTTACTTGGAACAAACCGGAGAATTTGCAGGAGCAAAAACCTTGTCCGGTAATGCCTGTTTTGAAGCAGAGATTTCCGAGTAATGCTATATAAAAAAAGTAAGAAGTTTACGACTCCTGCAAGGATTGCTATATGAATTTCATATATTTCCCGAAACTCTTTCTTCATCTAATACGCAACTCTCAAGCATTCTGATTGTTTTAATGTGGCTGCTAACCTGTAAATTTGCTCATAATTCAGGTTGCTTTGTATTACTCAAAAATAAATATTTGCTGCCTCTCTATGTAATTCCTACTGCTAGACTATCTCTCGTTGCCGCCCTTAGCTCAAAATGGTGTTTCTGCCTTTAGGTATAGCCTTTCTCCTAAGTGCGGATGCTCAAATGAAAGTTCCCGCGCGTGCAAGTGTAGCCGCTTCGCAGCAGCCCGACATCCGTAAAGCCGATCGCCCAAAATCGGTATCCCCAACCCTCGAACATCCGCTGCATGAACCCTCAATTGATGCGTGCGTCCCGTCAGCGGCAAAAACTCGACGCGATCGCAATTTCCCTCCCTCGCCATTACCTGAAAGCGAGTAACACTGGGTTTTCCGCACTCCCAATTGACTTGCTGGTAAGGGCGATTTGCGGGATCGCCCCAAAGTGGAAGATCGATCGTCCCCGCCTCAATTTTTACAGTACCCGAAAGCACCGCTTCATAAACTTTGTGAACCTGCTTTTTTGCAAATTGCTGCCTGAGTTGACTGCTAGTTTCTTTTTCCCGCGCCAATAGCAAAATCCCAGATGTTTCCCCATCTAAACGATGCACAACTGTCAAATTTAAACTATCCGGTAACAAGTTACGCAAACGACTAAAAACACTATCTTGATTTTCAAAATAACGACCTGGAACTGACAGCAACCCAGAAGGTTTATTAACCGCAATCAACCATTTGTCTTCATAGATAATCGGTAGCATTTGCGTAACGGGCAAGATGCCCGTTCCACAAGAAATATTATGGTTTTTAGGGCGGGCTTCAACAGCCCCTAAATCTAGAGGTTCTGCGTCCACAATATGTATTTTGGTAACGGGCAAGATGCCGGTTCCACAAGAAAAATTATTGCTTGTGGGGAGTAGGGGTTGGGCTTCTAGCCCGCCCGTAAAACCCTTATCCATATTAGAAACAATCGGATTTTGAGCCAATCCTGACAGCAAAAAACCCATCAACGGCTGACACCGATCGCCACAAGCACCATAAAATTCTCCCTGTATCTTATCGCCCGATGGCGGCCCCCACCAAAACTCAGCCATTGCCAGCGGTTTCAGATTGTGTACTGCAGCCCAGTGGAGCAATTTTGGCGCGCAACAGTCGCCGGTGCCAGTGGGAATAGAATTAGTTGGCATCAATGAGGAGAGCGATCGCGATTTCCCCAAAAAATTCACCAGAGAGTAAGCCGCGTGCATTTGCGTCTGAAGTTCGCGGGAAAGTTCTTTTCGCCGCTGTTTCAGCGCCCGCATCTGCCGATCTGCAGCTTCAATTAATTGTTTTAGCGGTTGCAATGTTTCATCCCGCTGTCGTTTCAATTGTCTGCGTTCAATTTTCTCCAAACGACTTTCTTGATTCAGTTGTTCCAGGGCAATTTCTAGTGTTTCTGCTGCGATAGTTTGACACAGTAACTGGCGTTTTTCGTCTCGCTGCTGCTTGCAATTGCGGTGCCGATCGCTCAAAACTTGCAATTGCACTTCAAACTCCCGACATAAGGCTGCATACTCTTGTCGCTGCGGGAGTTGATTCAGTGCAATAAGTTCCTGTTTCATCACCTCCAATTGAGTTAACGTGCGGGCTTCATCGAAAGCAACTCGATCTCGTCCTGGAATCGGTGGCACCCAGCCCTCAACAATGCTGCAACCGTTTAGCAGCCCGGAAAATGCTTTGAGTATCCACTGTTCCCCCGAAGGCATTTCCACCAGTAATATGCCGTACATCTTTCCTTCGCGATCGTAGGAATCGTCAGCAGCAAGGTACTGCATCAAACCCCGGGCGAGTTCTTCAGACATTCGAGTACGCGGCAGTCTCACCAGCTCACCACTTTGAGGACAACGGCCTTCGTACCAATAATTCGGGTGCGAGTCGATCGACTCCCAATCACAGTCCGTGAAATCTAAAAGCGCGTGCAACTCTAGCATCTTAAATTTGGTTTTAAACCTGAATAAGGGCATATGTGCTTGTGTCCTGACCCGCCCAAAAACGGATACAAGTTTCCGACACTCGTCGTGGAGAGATCAAAATTTTAGACCCTGGTTCAAGCTCCCAGATTCATCTGTGGAGTCAATCGAAAATCGAAAATCGAAAATCGAAAATCGACTGACCGTATGTTACAGCGGTGTACCGAAAGTGGGAAGGGTGCATAATTTTATACCTACTATAATTAAGTAAAAAGGATTTGTCGCACCAAGCCTGATATGCTAAATTTGTTTCAAAACAGCAGCGAGATTAAGAAAAGCATAAGTTAATATATAAGACCGCAAGCTTGTTATCCCACTAAATTTTTTATGTGAAAGGCGTATGCCAGACCTCTCGACTTCGGCTACAGAAAACTCCTCAAACCCCCAACCAGCTCTGCTGCCGCCGATTTTAAGAATTTTTGCAGCATTTCCAGATTACGATCGGGGCAATAGATTGTACGCCGCAGGAAGGTACGAAGCGGCAGTCATTTGCTACGGAAAAGCCGTTCAAATTAAGCCGGACTGGGCCAGGGCGTGGCTGAATCTGGGCAAAGCTTACAAGCAACTGCATTCCTACGCAGAAACCGTAGCCTGCGCCGATCGAGCTACAGCAATTAATCCCGAAGAATACTGGGCTTGGATGCTGCGCGGGACAGGGCTGTTAAGTTTGCAAAATCACTCAGAAGCGATCGCGGCTTTCGACACCGCAATTCAAATCAATTCAGAAAAGCACGAAGCTTGGTATCAGCGAGGCCGAGTTTTAGAGGAATTGCAGCAGTGGGATGCAGCCGCAAGCTGTTACAAAAAAGCAACCCAACTTCATCCGAATTTGCCCGCCATGTGGTATCGGCAAGGCAACGTGTTGGTTCAAGCGGAGCGCTACCCTGAAGCCGTAGCCGCTTTCGAGCGCGCGCTGAAACTCGTCCCGACTAATTGGGAAGCTTGGCTGAACCGAGGTTTGGCTTTGATGAAAGCCGAACGCTACGCTGAAGCTGTAACTTCTTACGATCGCGCCATTCAACTGCAACCACAAAATAGTCTGGCTTGGTTCAATCGGGGCATTGCTTCAGCAAAATTGCACAAATATGCAGAAGCGGTGACAGCATACGATCGCGTACTGCAAATGCAACCCAACGACTGCGAAGCTTGGTTTTATAAAGGAATGGCCCTCAAACACCACTGGGCGGATGCGGCAATTGCTTGTTTCGATCGGGCAATTCAAATTAATTCTTTTTATCCCGAAGCATGGATCGGGCGGGGTCAAACACTGTCAGAATCGAGAGATTTTGAAGGGGCGATCGCTGCTTTTGACCAAGCCATTCAAATTAATCCGAACTTTCCCGAAGCTTGGCTGGGTAGAGGCATCGCCCTAGCCGAATTGGAACGCTACAAAGAGGCAATTATCGCTTACAGTAATGCCCTACAAATTGAAGGTAATTTTCTAGAAGCTTGGAACTTGCGAGGCGAAGCTCTGGAAAAATTGCAGCAGTACGAAGAAGCGATCGCCTGTTTTGACAAAGTAATCTCTCTGACTTCGGAAGCAGAAATTACATCAAAAGTAGGGTTGCAGCAAGGCGCAGCGCTGGAAAAATTGCAGCGTTACGAAGAAGCCGTCGCAGCTTACAACCGCGTACTAAAAATCGTGCCAGACAATTTTGAAGCTTGGTTGAAACGCGGCAACGCTTTGTCAAAATTGCAGCAGTACGAACAAGCTCTAGCATCATACGATCGAGCAATTACTGTCTGGCCGGACAACTATCAAGGCTGGGTACAGCGAGGTTTGATCCTAGGGGAAATGCAGAATTATTCCCAAGCACTCGTCGCTTTTGACCAAGTGATTCAACTCAAGCCAGACAACTGGGAAGCTTGGGCGCAGCGGGGCGACGTTTTGCAAAAATTGCAGCGAACTCAAGATGCTATTAGCTCTTACGGAGTCGCCCTCGAAATCAAACCCGATTACTACGAAGCTCTAGTCAGTCGAGAAGAATTGAGACTCAAGGGCGCGATGTCAGGAAAGTGGTAATAGGAGCATCCCAATCATAGCTTTCAAAGTAGTGATCGCTGTGAAATCACGAAGCGAGATGTATCTTACTCGCTACGGGTAAACTCGCTGTGAGATATAAGCTGTGCTGTGATCTCACAGCGAACACTCATAAAACTTTCCCTCTTTCTCTTCCTCTGCGTTCTCTGCGCCCTCTGCGGTGCAAAAAAAAATCTAATTCACAAATTAAATAATATTGCTATATCCGATGAAATTAAATCCACGAAGTCAAAATATCCTGTCCGGTAAAATAAGGAATGAGAATAAAATAACTTACAATGCGTGATAGTTCTTGTGGGATGGGCGTCCCGCCCGTCCAGAAAGGGCGGGCGGGACACCCCACAAACTTGTGTAAATTATTTAATTCGCGATCCTAAGCCTGAGCAGGTTTGTAGTGAGGTTTTTCGAGAGTAAATAATATGAATTATCGGTAAACCTTAACTAATCAGAAGATGAATCTGTGACTAAAAACATTGATATCTGGTGGAACTGGCAGGAGGCTTGTCCAGGGAGAACATTGCGTGATGTCAGTTATAACTGAATCTCAGGCACTGTTCTCAATCAGACCCAATCAACCTGGTAACAGCGACGAAAAATCTCAGATATCAGGTCGATCGCGCAGCAAGAAACCAAGCGGATGACGCCAAGAGTGTAAGATGTCAGTTATCAAGAATACTTTCTGTTGGCGATTGCCCGACGGCACCCATAATTTAAAATTATGCCAGCCAATTGCTGATTCTGCTGGCTTCATGTTATAGTGGTTTTCCAAGAATTAAATTCGGTTGCGTAGTTTGTTGGTGTTTATTTACAAGCGTCTCTCCGAATCTAAGTCTCTGCACCCTAGTCAGTAACTCTTGGCTCAAGCCACTGAGCTTGCAAGAGAAATCAAGCAAGCTGTGCTGACCAGACCACCCTAAGCGCAGTCGAGGGGTAAACGTTATTTGAGTCACGACACCCCGGAATGCGAAGCTAGTTCCTTGCTCTGTCATTTGCAATTAAACAGTTTTAAAGTCACTGAAACAGTGTTGCAAGTCTAAAAAGCTCTTATAACTGGTCGAAGCTAACATCACCCCGCAAGGGAGGCTCGCAAGAGCAAAACATTATGCGTACAGGATTGGGAGATTTGAAGCGGTAACTGTCCCGTTGAGAGTGCAATACAAAAGCACACCGAGTATACCAATCCCAAGGCGGTAATGGAAAGATTCAACGCGGTTGAAACCGCCGAGCCGCGCCCTCTCAGGACTCAAGTCGCTGAGTTTCTCGCATACCGCTATTCTTTTTATGATTCTGGAGATTTTATGTCGATTTACGTGGGTAATCTTTCATATGAGGTAACATCAGACGACCTCAACGAAGTATTTGCCGAGTACGGTACTGTAAGCCGCGTCCAAGTGCCAATGGATCGGGAAACAGGCAAGATGCGGGGTTTTGCTTTTGTGGAAATGGCAAGCGAGGCAGAAGAAGCAGCAGCCATCGCAGCTCTAGACGGTGCTGAGTGGATGGGCCGCGACTTGAAAGTCAACAAAGCCAAACCTCGCGAAGACAACAAACGCTCGTCGGGCGGTGGCGGTGGCTGGGGCGACAAAGATCGCTCTTCACGACGCTACTAAGCTTTGACACTGAAAATTTGAGTTTTGGTAGTTGACGGCAGGTGCGAATGCTGCTTTTTTTTCGGGTTGTTCGATCGACCCATCAAATAAAACTCCCAAACCTCTAAATCAGTTTTGCCCCCTCCAAGGAGGGGGCTTTGTTTTTGGCGAAAAATCCCGCGAGGTACGTCTGCGGTGCAGTTCCCACTCTAGTTCGTGATTCGATACCCTCTTAACTGCTTTTTTTAAGAGGCTGTCGGGATTTCGGGGCTCGACTCCTGTAAACTATCAAACTAGAATTAAGCAGCAAGAAAAGTTAGAATGGCAAAACTGAATATTGCCCAGAACAGCCAAACTATCTTTACCGAAGATTAGTCGAGAAAACCAGCCGAATATCAGCCAATATCTTGATTTTGCCTGAATAAAGATGTCCAAGGTCTACAGCACGGCGGAACTCATTAAAATCCTCGAAGAAGAGCGCCAAGCCTGCTTGCATGGGCGGCGTCTCAATTTGACTGAAACTCCTGCTACAGGCAACCCCGTGATTGACCGCTTTCTCACATCTGAGGGCGTTCAGAAGTTCACTGCCTATCAAAATTTTAAGGCTGCCGTGCACGAATACCAGCGGGAACATCAAGTTTCTGGGATTGTCTGGCGGGAAATGGCGGTTAAAGGCAATACTCTACGCTATCCGGCAGTGGATGACGAATTAATAGCTCTACCGGTTGATTTGATAACGCTGAAGGCAGCTAAGATTGCTATGTTGGAATTCTGGCAGCAGGTAACTGCCGGGATGGATTTATATTTAAGCATTAACAGCGGGAAGGATTTTAGATCGATCGAGCCGGTTGATGTAGAGGCTATAGCCCAGCGCACAGAATGGGCCAGTCTCTCGAAGTGGGAAAAGTTGGATTTTCTAGAAATTTTGTTGCAGTTGGGCTGGGGAAAGCCGGAGGAAGCTTATTATAAGCGGGGATGGCCCACCTCGGGCAGCGAGTACATTCACGCCGTAAAACCCGGACAGCGGCCGATTTGTTAATTAGCCAGTAGTCAGTAGTCAGTAGTCAGCAGTCAGTAGTCAGTAGTCAGCAGTCAGTAGTCAGTAGTTACTGATTATTGGGAGATATTCAAAACAAATAACAAATAACAATTGGCAATTGGCAATTGCCAACTGCCCAACTGCCCAACTGCCAACTGTCAACTGTCAACTGTCAACTGTCAACTGTCAACTGTCAACTGACATCTGACAAAGCATCAAGCCAAACCACTGATTTGGATCTGTCCAAACCTGCACAGGCATTAAACCACGCTGCGAAAGTTCTTTTTTTACAGCATTCAGATTAAACTTGCGCGATATTTCGCTGCGGATAGTTTCTCCCGCTGCCAATTCAATTGTTAAATTGAGAGAACGCAACTGCACTGTTTGCGCTTTTTTACTTTTTAAGTGCATTTCAATTTGACATTCCTCTTGATTATAAAAAGCCCAATGCTCGAACTGTGCTAAATCAAAATTTCCCTGATATTTTCGATTTAAATGCCGCAGCATATTCAAGTTAAATGCCGCCGTTACTCCTTGACTGTCATCGTATGCAGGCTCTAAAATATCCTTAGATTTGTCCAAGTCAATTCCCAGCAAAAAATACTCTCCCGGCTGCAATGCACCGACAATTTGCGAGAAGAATAAATCGCATTCTTGAGCGTTGAGATTGCCGAGGGTACTGCCGAGAAAACAAATCATTCGGGTTGGCAACGGCGACGGTGCAATTTTAGCTAAGGCTAATTCGTAAGTGCTGACAAGTCCGTGAATCTGGAGCGACGGATAATCTGCCAACAGTTGACAAGCGCTGCTTTCTAGGATAGTAGGACTGATGTCGATCGGCAAATAGTGCAGGGGATACTCCAGTTGACTGTAAGCATCAAGGAGAATCCGAGTTTTGGTGGAACTGCCGCTGCCGAGTTCGACAATTTCGCAGGGGCCGGTTAAATGTGCGATCGCCCCCGCGCACCCCTGCAAAATCGCCGTCTCCGTGCGTGTCAGGTAGTATTCCGGCAACTGGCAAATCAACTCGAACAGGTTTGAGCCGCGATCGTCGTAGAAATACTTTGGAGGCAGGGATTTGGGGGTTTGAGTCAACCCGCTAACTGCATCGCTGCCAGCATTGATTTCTGCGGGTGTCAGTGCCGCAGCGCTCACCAGCCGCTCTAAGTGCAGCCGGTTTTCTTTCGTTGAGGCTGAGTTGGTTGTGTCGGACAGTCTTGGGGATTTCATAGAGTAATTTTTAGATGCACATATCGGTATAGCACGCAGTCGCGTTGCCAAATATCGCGCTCAAGTCAGATTTTTCAGGCCACTCTCCGTTCTGTATTGTCTCACCGGATGGCGATCGCATCCACAATTAAAACTTAAAATTTATCCACAAAAATTATTGAATACTTAACCAAACTTGTTTTCTTTGAGCTTGTTACATGGCAAAAAGTTGGGTATTTCACAAACAAATTTTGTCCCCAATTCCCTCTCCAGCCATTTATCTGAGGTTCGTCAAATAAGCTTTGTAATACAAGTATTAAGGAATTTGTTCATCGGCAAAGTCCGATGAATAAATTTTTCACTATAGCAATCCTTGCAGGAGTCGTAAACTTTTTACCCCACCCCAACCC
>JARCMA010000322.1 GCA_030248405.1 Microcoleus sp. MP8IB2.171 | reverse complement strand
GCTTTGTAAGCCATACTAGCCATCCTTGAGTATTATTACTCATTTCGACTAAACGAATCGCACGAGGACAACTTCATCATACCCTAGTTCAGCAACGCCCTTTATTTTATGTTCGTTATTACTTTTTTAGACTGACTAATTCAAAGTTCTAAAGGAGCAATAGCGTTAAACAAATTTTCTAGGATAAATCGCAGCAAAGATTGTGTTGCTAATACTAAACCCAATCTGGCTTGGGCGAGTTTGGGCTGTTCTATTTTAACTTCTCCCCAAATTCGGCATTGACTGTAAAAAATCTGAAATGCTTCGCTCAAATTATTGGCTAATTTG
Organism: Microcoleus sp. MP8IB2.171; assembly: GCA_030248405.1. Taxonomy (GTDB): domain Bacteria; phylum Cyanobacteriota; class Cyanobacteriia; order Cyanobacteriales; family Microcoleaceae; genus Microcoleus. The sequence goes on along the minus strand of JARCMA010000322.1, from coordinate 9,890 downwards.
AAATAATTGACAGGTTGTTCGCGGTTTTTCACGTCAAAAGTAGGATATAAATTATCTAACACTGTTAACATTTGCGATATTAAACTGCGTTCGGCTGGATGCACTAACCGCAGTCGATCGCCCTCGTCAATCCAAGGGATAGGATTTGGACTCGCTAGGAACCAAATTTGGGGCGCTGTAGTGACATCGGGCTGGGCGATCGCAATTATCCGATCGCGGTGGGCCATTCGCAGCAGGGAACAGCAGCGCGCGTGGCTGTACTGAATGGGAAACAGTCGATCGGTACACACAACAGGAGATAATACTCTAGATTCTGGAACTGGGAGGTTCGTTTGAGCTAAACGTTGCAACCAGACGGCTAAACCCGCATTAGTCAACTCCATCTCAATAATTCCCGCCGGCGCTACCTTAACGGCGAAATCCGGGTAGCACAGCGGTTCGAGTGTTTCGGCCAACTGTGCCGCAATTGTCTGCGGTGTCTGCTGCCAAGTTTTAGCCAATTTCAGGGCGATCGCAGACACATACAGCACCCGCGCGCTATCTTTACTCCGATTTAACGGAAATATTGCACCATTCTCAATAAGCTGGTTATGGGCGGGCAGGATGCCAACCCCAAAATCAAATTCACTTTTTGTGGAACAGGCATCTTGGGCGGGCAGGATGCCAACCCCAAAATCAAATTCACTTTTTGTAGAACAGGCATCTTGCCTGTTCTTGAGAATGGTGCCACCTATGAGATTTAATGGAATTTGGGCCAGTGTTCCCTGCTGGGCGATCGCGCTTTGGAACCTTGAAAGCAAGAAACACTTCACTGTAAATTCAGGGTACTGCGAGATATTTGCTGTATCCATATCGGCTGATCCTACGGTAAGAGCAACGATCGACTGTTACCGCTTGCACTATTCTTGTACGTTAAACTGCTGATGTCAGAGATAGTCGATCGGCTCCCCTGGGCGGGGCTACATCGAATTAATGTGCTTTCTAGCGATTTGTTTGCTAACTATACAATAATTTACGACAAATTTTTTGCTGAACTCTACCATTTTGATGTATTTTTTGCTACATTGAATATTTCGGTAAAACACAGAAAAGTCAGCATAGTTAAGAAGCGTGCAAGCTTGATCGGGGGTTGGTTGTCTCACTTTGTATCGCACTGCTGGCAGAAGCTGTTTTTCTCACTATTAAATATATCCCAGAGCCTCACTTATGCAATCAACTTCCACACCTCTAGAGACTATCGATCGACCTTTTATCACTTGGCAGCGAATTATCGACTGGGCCCAGGAACACTACCGCTGCCGCACTTTTAGCAAAGATGAGCGGATTCCGGCAAGACCCGGACTGCTGTATTTAGTCCAGAAAGGTTCTGTGCGGCTCGTAGGCAGCGCTCAAGTTAGCGCTGCTGCGGCAAAGTCAAAATCCGCTGACAAAACTACAGAAGAAGCTTTTTTGGGCTTCGTTGGCGCAGGTCAGCCCTTTGAACTTGTTGCTCAGTCTCCGTTTACTCTCCAAGCTTACGCTCATACCGATCAAACTCACGTAGTGTGGATGTACTGGCACGACTTGGATAATTGGCCTCACTTTCGTAGGGAAATTTTGGATGCGTTTCGCTACCAGCACCAGCGGAAACTTCTCTGGCTGAGCACTTTGGGACAGCGCCGGACGATCGATCGACTGTTGGGATTTCTCACTTTGTTGATCGAGGAGTTCGGCGAACCTTACGTAGGTGACGGCGAACCGGATGTGGTTCGAGGCTACCGGCTGCCTTGGACTTTGACTCACGCTCAAATTGGCAGCGCGATCGGCTCAACGCGGGTGACGGTGACGCGACTGATGGGTAAGTTGCGATCGAAAGGTTTGATTAATACTGAGGATGATAATTTAATCTGTTTGCCGGCTAAGTCTAACCCCCAAAAGACAAAAAACCAAAAGCAGGACTTAGAAGATTCCCTGGAAGATTCCCTGGAAGATTCCCTGGAAGATTCCCTCGAAGATTCCCTCGAAGATTCTCTCGAAGATTCCCTCGAAGATTCTCTCGAAGAATCTGCATAAAATCCTGCGGGCAATTGCCAACAAACAGCGCGTCGCTATTAGTTGTTTGCCGTCGCGCTCAGTCGCTCGACAGTGTACGATGAATTGTGTAAAATTTTCCAGTTCTCGAAAGGTGCGACTGATAATGACCGATAACAAGCAAAAATATACTATCCCAAACAGTCAGCAACGGGTGGTATTCTGCGACTTTGACGGCACGATAACCGTTGAAGAAACTTTTGTGGCAATGCTCAAGCATTTTGCACCGGAATTGTCGTCTCAACTAATGCCTGAAATATACGCTAGAAGGCTGAGTTTGCGATCGGGAGTGCGGCAGTTACTAGAGTCTATTCCCTCTGAATGTTACGGAGAAATTGTGGAATTTTCTAGGGGAAAGCTGATGCGGCCGGGATTGTTGGAATTGCTGGATTTTTTGGACGAGAAAAAGGTAGATTTTGCGATCGTGTCCGGCGGTCTTCGGATTATGGTAGAGACGGTAATGGGCGATTTGGTACACCGGGCGAGCGTTATTTACGCTGTGGATATGGACGCTAGCGGCCCTCGCTTGCAAGTCAATTCTGAGTTGGAAGGAGATGAGGAATTGGTGTCTAAGGTGCGGGTGATGGGGCAGCACCCGGCCGAGGAACAGGTGGCGATTGGAGATTCGTTGACGGATTTTAATATGGCTTTGCAGGCTTCGTCGGTGTTTGCGCGCGATCGGCTTGCCGAGTATCTAGACGAACAGCAAAAGCCTTATACTAAATGGGATAATTTTTTTGATGTGTTGGAAAGTTTGTCCCAGAAATGGAATTGAAACTATAGCCTTTCTCAAGAAAAGCTATGTGTGTATTGGTAAAGTGTGCACTGCCCACCCTACGTTTAGATAAGCCTGGGCAATTCCTATTAACTCACATCTTGCACCATTGTCAATAAGCCTTTCACGAGTGGACAGGATGCCCACCACGCAAGAAAATTTACTCTTTGTGGAACAGGCATCTTGCCTGTTCTTGAGAATGGTGCAAAATGTCACTATTAACCTAAAAAGTAGATAAAAAACTGAGGATTTATAAAAAATGAGTGGCGATTTGAGATCGGATTTAATTGCAGCAGCCAAACATTTTTACGATCGCGGTTGGATGGTTGGGACTGCTGGCAATCTTTCAGCCCGCTTACCAGATGGCAGTTTTTGGATTACTGCTAGTGGCCGCGCCAAAGGGCAGTTAACTAAAGAAGATTTTATCAGAATGAACTCAGACGGCGCAATTGTTGAGCAACCTGTTGCCGACAGCCGCCCTTCGGCCGAAACCAGCATTCATTTAGCCGTTTACAATTGTTTTCCAAATGCTAAAGCTTGCTATCATGTCCACTCGATCGAGGCAAATTTAGTTTCTCGGCTAACAGTAGGAGATGCAGTGCCTTTGCCCGCGATCGAAATGGTGAAAGGTTTGGGGGTGTGGGAGGAAAACCCGCAAGTGTCGATACCCCTCTTTACAAATTATTTAGAAGTCCCTAAGATAGCCAAGGAAATTTGCGAATTCTTTGCCATTTGTGCGCCCTCTGTACCCGCTTTGTTAATTCGCGATCACGGCATCACAGTCTGGGCAGACTCGCCAGCCGCCGCCTACAATTACGTAGAAATTGTAGAATACATTTTTCGCTATACGATCGCAGCCCGCCAATTAAATTTAGATTGAAGATTTGGGATTTGAGATTGAGCGGTGCATGAATTCGGAATTATGTAGGGTGAACCTTAAGCACTTTACCGCTATTACCCCTAGGATTAGCCTCTCAAACCAATTTTTGTATCCCGGACTGTAGGAAACGAGTAAATATTCAGAAGAAGCAACAGTTATGGCTAAATATACCAGGATTTTATCCATAGATGGAGGCGGAATTAGAGGGATTATCCCCGCGCAAATTTTAGTTAACGTTGAGTCAAAGCTGCAACAAAAAAGTGGCAACCCAGATGCGAGAATAGCTGACTATTTTGATTTAATCGCGGGCACGAGTGCGGGAGGAATTTTAACTTGCATCTATTTATGTCCAGATGCCGAAAATCCCAGCAGGCCTCGGTGGGCGGCCCAAGACGCTGTTAATTTTTCGATTAAGAGCGGCCGCGACGTTTTTCAGACTTCATTGTGGCAAAAAGTCAGATCTCTAGATGGTTTGAGAGATGAGAAATATCCCAGCGATCCCTTAGAAAAATTATTTTGGGAAAATTTTAGAGATTGCAAACTCAGCGAACTGCTAAAACCTTGTTTAATTTCCAGTTACGACATCGAAAGGAGAAAAGCTCACTTCTTCGATCAAATAGATGGTCAAAAATGTCCAGCAGAAGACTATTTCATTAGAGATGTCGCCAGAGCAACATCGGCAGCTCCCTCTTATTTTGAGGTTTCTAAAATCTACTCTTTTAGCAACGAATGCTATGCTTTAATTGACGGGGGAGTCTTCGCAAACAATCCGGCACTTTGTGCCTATGCAGAAGTTAGAAATAAATTCAGAATTCCTGACAATGGCCCCGACCGAGGCCCGACAGCAAAAGATATGGTAATTTTATCACTGGGAACCGGAGAAGCTCAGAAAAAATTTCCCTACGAAAAAGTAAAAAAGTGGGGTCAAGTTGAGTGGGTTGAGCCTTTGATCAATATCATGATGACGGGAGTTGCTGAAACTGTAAATTATCAACTAATTCAAATTTATGATGCGATTGAAAGACCGAATCAATATTTGAGAATTACTCCTGATTTGAGCCACGAACAACCGCTGCAGATTGATGATGCCTCGGAAGAGAAGATATCGAACCTGCTGAGAATTGGCAAGGATCAAGCCGACAAGAATAATGAACAGTTGGATAAGTTTATCGACTTGTTAATTGCGGAGTAGTCCTAGGGTTTGAGATTTGAGATTTTAGGTTGGGAAATAAGTGATGATTACCACAGAATCAATCACTGCCAATCTAAAGTCTAAAATGGTATAGCACACCAACCGCAGGGCAGGCAGACTGAAAATATATGTTGACAAATCGTGCAATAATTGCTGTAGGATTGCCGAAAATCTCTATGTGGCAGTGCTACGCCCTGTTTGCAATTAATCGCGAGCTCTCAGTCATTGGTTAAAAAATACCAAGAAAAGCACGATCAACATTTAGATGAAACCTTCAATAACAGGTGGTTTCAGCGTTTTTTCGTGACGTTGTTCCTGGGTGGCCAAGTGCTGCTACGCATAATCCAAGGCAAAATAGACCGCCGCAAAATCATGGAACATTTAGTAACAGTAGGCCTGGATTCTTTCCGATCCGTGCTGCTAATAGCCTTTTTTGGCGGCATGATTTTTACATTTCAATCAGCCAGAGAATTGGTGCGCTTTGGGGCTATAGGGGCGATGGGAGGTGCGTTTGCTGTGGCATTTTGTGGCGAATTAGCACCACTTTTAACGGCGGGCGTGGTGGCGGGACAAGTAGGTTCGGCATTTGCGGCGGAGATAGGAGAAATGCAGGTGACGGAACAAATAGACGCCCTGTATATGTTAAGAACAAATCCGGTTGATTATTTAGTAGTGCCGAGGGTGATAGCTTGCTGCATCATGCTGCCGATTTTAACAATTTTTGCGGTAGCGGTGGGGATTTTGGGCGGGCTATTTGTAGCGGTTCATTTTTATAATTTGGAACCGTCGGTATTTTTGGAATCGGTGCGGACTTTTTTGGGGCCTGGGGATTTGGTAATTGTGGCGATTAAAAGTTTTATTTTTGGGTTGATAATTGCCCTTGTCGGTTGCGGTTGGGGGTTGACGACGGTGGGCGGAGGGAAAGGAGTAGGCAAAGCTGCAACGGCAGCGGTGGTAACTTCTTGGGTGTTGATTTTTGTGGCGGATTTCTTTTTATCGGTGTTGATATTTCACGAGTTGAGGATTCTGAAAAGTTGATAATCTTGGCGATTGTAGCAGGAGTCAGGAGTCAAGAGGCTTAAATATTAAGGGTTTGAACAATCCTTAACCGGGCGCCGCCAAGGCGATTGCTATAAAATAACATGAAGATTTTTTAAACCGCAGATGAACGCAAATAAACGCTGATCAAATTGCATCAGCGTTCATCCGTTTTCATGCGCTGATATCTGCGGTTTAAAACTCTCAACTTTAGATGGTAGATTGGAGAAAGGAGGGCGATACACTCGAATTGCCTGAATAGGCACTTTCCCATCTGTTTCGGGGACGATTTCGAGGGTGTGTTTGGAGTTGCTCAAATTCTGAGCCAATGTTGTAGAATACTCGCGGCTTGAATCTGCAATTTGTGGCGGAATGTATGAATCAACAAACATTGGTCGCACCTGCCAGGAAATCTCAAAGCCTTTAGGCGTCGGTTTTTTAGAGTATTCATAAGAATTTTTCAGCCACCAGTTTCTCGGTTCAATCACGACACGGCCCGAGTTTGAGACAAACATTTCGTCGTTTGTACCGCTGCCGTCGTAACCTGTTTTAGAACCTACAACGTCAAATTTAAACTTGCTGGCGTCGCTGTTAATCTCAGTAATTACGGCTTTCCAATCTTCGACGATTAGCGGTTTTTGGCTGGATACTTGGATGATTGCCGGCCAAGGAACGCCAGGACTAGCGCTAGGTCTGGTGATGCTGTAAAGTTCAGGAAATTCTGAGGGTTTTTTGCCGTCGATCGCAATTTTAGCAGAAATTGCCTTGCCGTTGAAGGTTTTATCGGCGATCGCATCTATTCTATTTCCTTCAAATTCTAAAACCAACTTGCCATTTTGCCATTTAACATCGCTGCCAACGGTATAGGTTTTAACTAAATCCTGTGGCGGTTGAGGAGAATTTGGCTTGTATCGCAGGTGCGGTTTTACGAGAGCAGCTAGGAGAAAATTTCCCCAATCATTGAGGTGAATTTCATCCCTCAATAGCTGTTTGGGCTGCAAGCGATTATCTTTCAAATACCGCCGCCAAGGTTCACGAATTTCGGCTATTTCGCAGCCGTATTTATCAGCCAATTCTGGCAGCCATTTAGTAGAATGAGTGTTGTGCCATTGATATCCTTTGACTTCATCTGGATTATCGCTACTGTTACCTGCAGGCAACCAGTTTATGTGGTCTGAATGCAAGAGTATTTCGCTAGTAGTGCGGCGGCGGACATTGGCAATTATGGCTTCGTAATCTTCACCGCCTCCGTAGACGTGAAAAATTAGCAAGTCTGGATAAAAAGGATACAAATCATGTTCGCTGGGACGGATTAAAATCGGGGATGAAAATCCTCCGAGCGCCCGATTTTCCCAAATCAAATCTGCATTGGGAAATCGCTGTTTCAAATCCTTCGCTACATCTTGCGACCACTCTTGCAGAGTGATGGATTGACCGTAAAATAGGATACGCACTTGGTGGCGTTCTGTTGGAGTGCTAGCCGCAAGTAGCCCCATCGTCCTTTGAATCCTCGCTCCAAAAGTAGCATTATTTGCAATAGGAGCGGGTGGGGGGAATGGCGTATCGGCAGCTATTTTTTTGATGAGCGGAACTAACAGAAAGCTCAGACACAAAAAAAGCAGCCACAAGTAGCGATAAATCTTGGATTTTCTGCTATTTCCTTGGTGTTTTGCCATTGTTTTATTTTTCCCTGTCCGTTTCACTTCGCTCAAGGCGATTGTGGGATGAATGCTACGCCTCTAATCAGTAGCTGTAGCGTGCTTATGGGCGCACCTCACGAGTAGCTGTAGTGTAGGCTGTATGGAAATATATTACCAAATTGAGGGCGACAAAAAGTGATATAATGCCAGCTAATTAATTGCACTCCGATCGATCGCACGTCAAATGGATTACAAAACAGCCCGCAGTTTTCTGATCGACCAAGGAACCGCCCTGGAAACCAAGAAAAATCCCGACGCCTTCCTGATGCGTCTCAAACAAGGTCAGCCCCCCGTACCCGGACAGGTGACATCGATTTTATTAGCTTTAAAAATATTGTTTGAAGGCCTGCAAGAATCTCCAATGCTCGATCGACAATTAATCTCGGCGCTGCATTTACTGTCAGTAGAAGGTTTGCAGCAATTTGAAGCTGGACTCCGCAGAGGAGTTTCTTGGCCACCGCTGCTGAAGGAAGACTTAAATCGAATTGCGATCGCAGTCAAGAATATCTTTTCCGGCGTCTGGCAATAATTAGCTCGGCAACCACCGATCTCTATACCACCGCCAGCAGACTCAAATTTTTATCATACAATACAAATTTTTGTTAAATATTCTGTTAATCTTGCTACATTTACCCTCAAATTGTGGCATCTTAATATAAGAATCGGTTCTAACCCGCAATTGGAGAAATTACTCATGAACGCCGAAGAAAAAGCTAGACAACTAATTGCACGAGAAAGGCAGCATAGCGAACACTTGCACGAATCTATGCTAAACCGTTCCTCCCACGAGCTAGAAACAGATGGGGAGGGAATTGCTGAAGAAAAAGCCAGAGAATTAATGGCTCAAGAAAGGCAGCACAGCGAACACCTGCACGACTCTATGTTAAGCCGTTCCTCCCAAGAGGTAGAGGCATCGATCGCGCCGGATGACACTAACAAATAAATTTTGTTAACACAAGACTTACGGACACAAACCAAGAAACCTGGTTTTTATACCATTTTTCATACCATAACAAAGGGCTGTAAAAATGTTTTTGTATAAACAACCAGGTTTCAGCGTCCCGGAATAGTTCAGCACAGCAAAACTATACTCAAATCGAGGAGGATTTTAGGTGCAATCAAAACAGCCCCTGCTTGGTTGACAGCCGCTATCACCAACCTCCAAGCGCCAAATATAGCAAGAGAAAATGCCAATTTCTACTCCTCGCGAAAGCTTTCGAGGGATGCCAAAAGATCTGGCAGTCCCGCTAGCGCGGCCGACACCAAAGCCTCATCTTTGTAAACTCGCGATCGAAGAATACGGGTACTTTTAGACGCAGAGGTGAAAGAGCCTCGCCGTTGGGAATTTCCGGTTTCAACCCGCCCTAAATTTTTTGTTTCTCGGGTCACGCAAAACATAGCAGTATCCTCGCAGTATCGTCAATTAATCCCTAAATATGCGCCCGTAAAATTTCTCACGGCTTGCTGTATGTTTCTATTATTACTCAGATAGGTAACAGAGATGAAACCATGAAATAATTATTCACGATAGCTAGGGATCAACTTAAACTGCATAACAACTCTTATTAATTTGTTACAGGGCGTGTTTGTTTCAGCCGATCGCCCACGACGACACAGACACCAGGCAGCAAAAGCAAAATCACCGATTTCACAAGAGGAACCCGGATCAATGATGCTAACTCTTAGTGCAGCAACAGTTATAAGTCAAATCAGGCCGACTGTCGAAAGCTTGCCAGACGGAGACTACCGCTACCGAGACTCCTTTGCGATCGATCGACCTTTCAGAGAAATCCAATTTCGCAAACAAGACAGATACATCACCGGCAGCGATTCAGACAAACGCACGGGCAAAAGTTACTGCTTCCGGGGCATCCCCCAGCACAACAACATTATTAACATCACGGTAGCGATCGAAATTTCCCCAAAAACAGCACAGAAAAGCGAGTGGAAATTAGCACCGGGAAACCCCATTAATTTCGACAAGCTTTATCCGCTGCAAGCTGGGCCGGGATTAGAATTGTACAAATGTTTGACAGCATTTTTACCAAAATTGAAGGATTAGTTACTCGTTACTGGTTAGTGGTTATTTCTTAATCGCTTTGGCTTGTTAATGACCAATAACATTCGTTAACAGTTAACCGTCAACCGTCAACAGCCAACATTTAATACCATTTTTCTAAAGATGTGCTATTGATGAATTCTGAGCCACCCTGCTTACTAAGGGGGGGTTGGGGG
>JARCMA010000321.1 GCA_030248405.1 Microcoleus sp. MP8IB2.171 | reverse complement strand
GGCACCCGCTACGATCACATCCGCGAACTATCAGAAATCGGCGCAACTCTGACACCAAAAATTCGCGAAATTACTTGGGAACCATCCGCATCCTCAATTTATAGTGCCCAACCCTATGAACAAGAAAACTCATTCTTAATTGTCGGCGAAAAACTCAACGCCAGCGGTTCCAAAAAATGCCGCGATTTGCTGAATGCCGAAGACTGGGACGGTTTAGTAGCAATGGCTAGGGAACAAGTGCGAGAAGGCGCGCACATTCTTGATGTCAACGTTGATTATGTCGGGCGCGACGGCGTGCGCGATATGAAAGAGTTAGTTTCCCGCGTTGTGACTAATGCAACTCTGCCTTTAATGTTGGATTCCACTGAGTGGGAAAAGATGGAAGCAGGCTTAAAAGTTGCGGGCGGCAAATGTTTGCTGAATTCCACTAACTACGAAGATGGAGAACCGCGTTTTTATCAAGTTTTAGAGTTGGCGAAAAAATATGGCGCGGGCATAGTTATCGGTACAATTGACGAAGATGGGATGGCCAGAACTGCTGACCAAAAATTTGCGATCGCCCAGCGTGCATATAACGCCGCCGTCGCCTACGGAATTCCCGCCGAGGAAATCTTTTTTGACACCCTAGCTTTGCCAATTTCTACCGGGATTGAAGAAGACCGAAAAAACGGCAAAGCTACCATCGAATCGATCCGCCGCATTCGCCAAGAATTGCCCGGATGTCACGTAATTTTGGGAGTTTCTAATATTTCCTTTGGCTTGAATCCGGCGGCGCGGCAAGTTTTGAATTCCATGTTTTTGCACGAAGCGATGCAGGCGGGGATGGATTCGGCAATTATCAGCGCTAATAAGATTTTGCCGATCGCCAAAATCGACCCCAAACACCAAGAAATCTGCCGTAAGCTGATCTACGACGAACGGGAGTTTGACGGCGATATTTGCGTTTATGACCCCTTGGGCGAGCTGACAACGGTGTTTGCGGGCAAAACTACCAAGCGCGATCGGACAGAAGACGCAAACCTCCCCGTAGAACAACGCCTCAAGCAGCACATCATCGACGGCGAACGCATTGGACTTGACATCCAACTTGCCAAAGCATTAGAAACCTATCCGCCGCTGCAAATTATCAATACCTTCTTGCTAGACGGTATGAAAGTAGTGGGAGAATTGTTCGGTTCGGGACAAATGCAACTGCCATTTGTATTGCAGTCAGCAGAAACAATGAAAGCGGCAGTTGCCTATTTAGAACCGTACATGGAAAAGTCCGAATCCGGGGACAATGCCAAAGGAACATTCATCATCGCTACTGTCAAAGGCGACGTTCACGACATCGGCAAAAACTTAGTTGATATTATCCTATCAAACAACGGCTACCGAGTGATTAACTTGGGAATTAAACAGCCGGTTGACAACATTATCGAAGCCTACGAAAAGCACAAAGCCGATTGTATTGCCATGAGTGGATTGCTGGTAAAATCCACCGCATTTATGAAGGAAAATCTGGAAGTATTCAACCAGAGAGGAATTACCGTTCCGGTGATTTTGGGCGGTGCAGCTTTGACTCCCAAGTTTGTCCATGAAGACTGCCAAAATACTTACAAAGGTAAAGTTGTTTACGGCAAAGATGCGTTTTCTGACTTGCACTTTATGGAGAAACTCATGCCAGCCAAATCGTCTGGTAACTGGGAAGATTTGCAAGGATTCTTGGATGAAGTAGGGCAAGAAAATAAGGCAGTGAAAGCAGCTAAAATTTCCGAAAAAACTGCTGTAGAAGATGCCGAAAAACCAGACATTCCGGTGGTGATTGATACCAGGCGTTCCGAAGCAGTTGCTGCAGATATCGATCGCCCGACTCCTCCTTTCTGGGGAACAAAACTATTCTCGCCCGAAGAAATACCCTTTGAAGAGATTTTCTGGCACTTAGATTTGCAAGCATTAGTGGCGGGACAGTGGCAGTTCCGCAAGCCAAAAGACCAATCGCGGGAAGAATACGATGCTTTCTTAGCGGAGAAAGTTTATCCGATATTGGCAGAATGGAAACACAAAATCATCACTGAAAAGTTACTGCATCCGCAAGCAATTTACGGATATTTTCCCTGTCAAGCTGAAGGCAATTCCCTGCATTTGTATCACCCGGAAATTATGAGTAACGGGCAAGATTTATCGACACCCGCAGCAACATTCACATTTCCCCGGCAAAAATCGGCGCGCCGGATGTGCATTGCCGATTTCTTTGCGCCGAAAGAATCGGGTAAAATCGATGTATTTCCGATGCAAGTAGCGACAGTGGGAGAAGTTGCTACAGAGTACGCGCAAAAGCTATTTGCTAACAATCAATATACTGACTATCTCTACTTTCATGGATTAGCGGTACAGACAGCGGAAGCAGTAGCAGAATGGACTCACGCGCGGATTCGCCGGGAATTGGGATTTGGTAGCGAGGAACCGGACAACATTCGGGATATGCTAGCGCAGAGATATCGCGGTTCGCGGTACAGTTTCGGCTATCCTGCTTGTCCGAATATGGCGGATCAGTACAAGCAACTGGAATTGCTAAAGTGCGATCGTATAAACTTGCACATGGATGAAAGCGAACAGCTTTATCCAGAACAATCTACTACGGCAATTATCACCTATCACCCAGCGGCTAAATACTTCACCGCTTAATTTGTAGGGTGCGTGCAGAGTACCATTAGTGTCAACTTCTATTCGTTCCCAGGCTCTGCCTGGTAACGCAGATCCGGAGGCTCTGCCTCCTCTGAAAAACCGAGAGGCAGAGCCTCAAGAAATGCGTTCCCAGGTTCTACCTGGGAACGAGAAAAATGCCTGATGTCCAATGCCCAATACCCTGTTTGGCCAATGCCCTGTTTGGCCAATGCCCAAACTCCATCTTACGAGTAATTCCGGGGAGTGCGCGCGCCGGCAGATGCTCCTACCATCGAAGCAACTAAACCCAATAGCGAGCCGAACAAAAACGACCAACCAGCTTTCGCAGCATTACCAGCAATATTGCGAGTATCCTGAGCAGATACGTTAGGTGCTCGGTTCGGCAAATCGACCCCGCCCTGCTGCGCTTGATTAATTGCTTCTCCCGCATTCGCAGCTATGACGCCAAAAGTACCGGCCACGCCATTTGCTAACAGCCAAGAACCAATTGTTAAGGTAGTTGCCCACAAAATTGCTCCGTTCAAAAGCGCTGTGTTGCGATTCATCGGGCCGCAAGCGCGAGCAGTTACCCAACCGCCAACGGCTAAGCTAATTAACAAACTGATAATTGACCAAATTCCGACGCCGGCACCCACGTCCCCTGAAATAGTGCGCGGAGCTCCTGAATTAGCGATGTTGCTCAACCCGATCGCAGCGCCCAATGCACTTAATACCAGTTGTGTGCCGATCGCAATTACCAAACCAGAAAAAATCGGGCCCCAACGTACTCGATCATGGTATTCCATCACTGAATTTACCACCACGGGTTCGGTACCAACGTTATCTACAGGTCTATTTACGTATGACATAGGTTTTTTTTTCCTCTGAGAGTTGCTTTAATTTTTAACAATCTTTCACCTAAGCATTGATTGTGGCTGAGATTGATAAAAACTATATCTGCCTGGGGAAATAACCAGTCTCTATGTCTGAAGAAAGAAACGAAAAAGTCATCAGCCCTCAGCCAGTCGCTATTAGCTAATGACTGATGACTGATCACTGATGACTCAGGACTATTTTATCCAGTTAGAAAAGTTCCCGGATGTATACAGGAAATGCGGACGTATACAGAAAATACAGCTTAACGCAATCTTACAGCCGTTCCAACGGCAGTAATCAGCAGCAAAGCCCCGCTCGAGTCTACATTAATCGTGCCGGTGTCAACTTCCACCCCGATTACGGCATTGGCGCCGAGGCGCTGGGCCCGTTTTTCCAGTTCCGCGAGGGCATCTCGCTGTCCTTTGAGAAACACTTCCTCGTAACTGCCGGTGCGCCCGCCGATGATGTCGCGAATGCCCGCGAAGAAATCTCGCAGGGCGTTGGTGCCGTAGACAACCTCAGCAGTTACTATTCCCAGGTAAGATTGAATTTCTGCTCCTTGGATGATATCAGTTGTTGTTACAATCATCAGTTGGCCTCAATCGCGAAAATTTTGAGTGGGTCTTGTTCTGTAGATTTACTACATCTCGCCGCTCAAAGATTCCTGGTAAACCATAAGTTGTCAGCTTGGCAAGCTGACAGCAACTCGCTCTTTCATTCCACACACTCTTGGAAACAAATGGCCGTGCACAAACAAAGTCTCTTGGTATTCAGTACGTTGCTAGTAGCAGGATTCGCTGTCGCAGCGCCGCAGATAGCGCTCTCAGCAGAAACATCGGTTCAAGTCAAGCCTCAAAATAATTCAAATTTAGATGCTCTGCTGCGACAAGGGCGCGAGTTGGTAGATTTAGGAGACTACAGTAAGGCGATCGACATTTATCAACAAGCAGCGCGTTTAGATGCCGAAAACCCGCGCATTTTTTCCGGTATTGGCTATTTAGAAGCGCGTCAGGGCAACTATCAGGCCTCAGTAGAATTTTACCAACAAGCGATCGATCTCGAACCCAAAAATGCTAACTTTCAATACGCCCTAGGATATGCTATGGCGAACCTGCAAAACTATCCCGCAGCAGCCTCCGCTTACCGTCGCGCCGCTCAGCTCGATCGCAAAAATGTCAACGCCCGCATCGGTCTGGGAGTGGTACTTTTTCAGCAACAAGATTACAGCGGTTCATTTAAAGCATATCAAGAGGCGATCGCCCTCGATCCGAAAAATTGGCAAGCTTATTCTTCAATGGGTTTAGTATTGATCCAGCAGGGAAATTTTGCCAGTGCTGTCACCGTGCTCGAACAAGCAGCAAAACTCGCTCCCAAACAAGCCAGCGTCCAGTTAAAATTAGGTAGTGCTTTGCTGCGGAACGGCAACACTTCCGAAGGGCTAGCAGCTTTTGAAGAAGCAGCCGAACTAGAGCCGCGGAATCCCGAAGTGCAAGTAGAAATCGCCGAACTTCTCAGATCTCAAAACGACTTAGACGGAGCCGTGGTAGCTTATAAGCGGGCTATTGACGTGCGCCCTAATTTAGTGGAAGCATACGTGGCGATCGGGGAAATTCAATTCCAAAAACAAGATTTTGCAGGAGCGATTATCACTTTTCGGCGAGCGATCCAGCTCGATCCAGACCGGGCAGAAGCTTATTACGATATGGGTAAAGCACTCAAAGCGCGCGATCGCACATCCGAAGCAATTCAAGCTTTCCAACAAGCCCTCGACACTTACCGCCAACAAGGGAACAATGATGGCGCACAAAAAGCCGAGGCGGCACTTAATGAACTGAAGTAATATTTCTCATTGTACTAATTGGGAATCGGCAATGGCGAATTAGTAACGGGGAATAGCTAATGGAGAATTGGTCATCAATTACATCCGTTTAAAAAATCCGTTGCCGAACTTCCCTCTCTCAATTAAATCCGTTAAAAAGATTTTTACCTAACAGCTTTATTGTGATATAATGCTGGGGCGAATTGGCAGTAACGATCGCTCGGTAAATTCAAGAGGAAATAAGGACGATCGCACAGCTACAATTGGCAACAAATCCATCTTTTGTAAGATGTTAAAACTGCTTTATGAAGATGAATCTATTTCTATTGATAGAGCCGACCAACTTGTTAACATTTGTAAAATAAGCAAAATATCCTATCCCCAGAGCTTCATCTATGCAAACGTATGATGTGATTATCATAGGAGCCGGTCACAACGGACTGGTC
>JARCMA010000320.1 GCA_030248405.1 Microcoleus sp. MP8IB2.171 | reverse complement strand
GAATTGCTGTCTGAGTGCGATAATACAAACTACGCTAGCCAGCTCGCATATTCCGTATTTCCCGCAAACTTTTCACAGGATTGATATCCGAAGTCAACAACAATCCTGCACTCAAAAAAACCAGGATTCTAGGCAAAATCTTCGTTGTGAGCGATCGACGTTAGCATAGAAACGGGGTTTTTGACCCCGCCTGCATCGAGGAAGCATAGCAGCTAAAGCACCGGAAAGCCTCACCCTAAAGCAGGAAGTAAAAAACCTCTAAAGCCTCAAGCTAAAGTACCAACTAAACCTAAGTCAAAATAGCCTGCAAAAACTCTCTTCAAATCTAAAATTTGAACCTATGGAGGAATTTTATTGCTCCATAGGTTCAATGGAACTAACCGAATCGATTTCCCTCGACTTGTTCCTCGAACTTTCCAAAATATCAACAGTATTCTTAATAAAACCAGCCATCGGCACAGCCACTAACAAACCTGCTACTCCCGCCACCTTAACCCCCACCAGCAGCGCCACTAAAATCCACACAGGATTGAGACCGATAAAACCGCCTAATAACCGAGGAGCAACCCCGCTTTCAATTATTTGCTCAATTACTGTAGCGACAGCTAAAACTGTGACGCCGAGCCAAAAGTTGTTTAATGTGATCAGCAAACTGACAATGCAAATACTGAAAGGTGCCCCGAAGGGAATCATAGTCATTGCACCCACACCCAAGCCGAACAGAAGTCCGAAGGGAACTCGCATAATTAAAAAAGCAACAGTGATAGACAGTCCCATCAAACCCGCCAAAGTTGCTTGCCCGACGAAGTAGTTGTGGAAGCTTCGCGCCAGCAACTCTCGCAATTGAAGGCTCAGCTTGGAGGGAAACCATTTAAACAATCCTTCCCATACGCGATCGCCGTGCAAGAGCAAGTAGAATGTCACGACTATTGTAAGGAGGAAATTCAACAGACTGTCTGCAGCACCCAAACCAAATTTGAGAATTTCGCCAGTGAGAGACTGCAATTGAAATGAAAGTCGATCGCTCAATTGAGTAGTCAAACCGCTGACATCAATGCGGAGATTGCGATTTTCCGCCCAATTGTGGAATGCTTCAATCTGTTCTGTGCCAGAAACTATCCAAGTCGGCAGTCGGGTAGCGAGTTCAGTGATTTGGTTTAGCAGAATGGGAGCCAGAGTGATACCTAAGACCACCAATACCAGTAAAGTCAAAAACAATACCGACAAAACTGCTCGATCGCGCTTCAAGCCGTATCTGTGAAGAAAGCGCACTGGATAATCTAGCAAAAAAGACAGCACTGTAGCCACTACCAAAACTGTAATCAGGGCGCGAAAATATTCAAAGACTAGGAGGACTAACCAGCAGTTGAGTACCGCTAGGGGAAATACCAGTCCGTAAGTCCACCACTGCGGCAGTTGAGTGAAACGTCTCATCTAAGTTAACCGAGTTAAAATTTGAGATGCAAGATGTGAGATTGACGCTGCTATTCGCCGTTCTCCCTTAAACATTTTATGTTGCATTTAATTTATACCAGCCTGCTAAAAATTCCCTGTTCCTCGACCAGCAGCAGAAATAGGGTTGCGGGCAGGCACTGCCTGCCACAACCATGTTATATCGTTTCCGCTAGTATGGATATATTACCGGCGAAATAATTTATTTTTGGCTATTGGCACGAAAGCAGTTTGCAGATCGCGATTCAACCTTTTTCCCCGTGCCGTTCGAGAGCTAATTGAATTAAACTATCTACTAATTCAGGGAAAGGAATTCCGTCCGCTGCCCACATTTGCGGATACATACTGGTAGCTGTAAAGCCGGGAAAAGTGTTGATTTCGTTAATCAAAACTTCTCCGGTTGATTCAATGTAGAAAAAGTCTACTCGCGCTAAACCTGCCGCGTCTATAGCCAAAAATGCTTGCACTGCCATTTCTTGGATTTGCGAGACGATCGCACCGCTGACTTTTGCCGGGATTGAGCAGTCGGCTTGTCCCTGAGTATATTTAGTTTCGTAGTCGTAGAAATCGCTTTGAAAAGTAATTTCTCCTAGGGTTGAAGCTTTGGGGTTGTCGTTGCCTAAAACTGCACATTCTAATTCTCTAGCAACCACACCCGCTTCGACAATTATCCGCCTGTCGTAGCTGGCGGCGCTGTCGAGAGCGGCTTCTAATTCAGCGCGCGATCGAGCTTTAGAAATTCCCACAGACGAACCCAAATTCGCCGGTTTGACAAAGCAAGGATAGCCTAAAGCCGCTTCAATTTTGTCGCACAGCTTAGGGAAAACGCAAGGATTAGACCAGATTTCGGAACGATTGACAGCGATGTATTTTACCTGCGGCAAACCAGCTTGAGCAAAAGCCATTTTCATCGCAATTTTATCCATTCCCAGCGCCGAACCTAAAACCCCGGAACCGACAAAAGGAATTTGCATTAATTTGAGTAATCCTTGCACCGTACCATCTTCGCCGTTTGGTCCGTGCAAAACAGGGAACCAAACATCTACGGCATTAAAATTAGGAAACTGTCCAGACGCGGGAGAGTCATCTTGTCCTGGTTGTTGCTCTATTTCCAGAGGTTTTCCGGTGGCTAAGACTTGTTGAGGTAATGTTCCCGACAGCCAGCGGCCGTTTTTTTGGATGTAAAAGGGCAGAACTTCGTATTTAGAGGCATTTTCGTCAGCAGCGAGGGCACGGGCGATCGCCCGCGCCGAACTAATCGAGACTTCATGTTCGCCCGATCGCCCGCCGAAGAGTAACCCAATCCGCATCTTCGTCATTTTTCCATACTCCCGGTACTTTTTGACAAATATACACGCAGAGAGCGCAACTAAGGCACATACGAACCGCTTTAAGACTACTTATCTCCACCCTTCCACCCTTCCTCTGTGTCCTCTGCGCTCTCTGCGGTAAAAAAATCACATCTTCTTAGAAAAGTTCACCAGTAAGCCGTCCCCTCTCTCATTCCGGTGCTATTTAAAGGATTTCCCCTGTCAAACTAAAAGCGCGAATATCTGTAATTTTAACCCGCACAATTTTACCCGCCAATTCAGCAATATCGCCCTTAAAAAATGTGAGGCGATTGCCGCGAGTGCGCCCCATCACCTGAGTTGAATCTTTGAGATTTTGAACTTCCACCAAAACCTCTTCAGTGCGTCCGAAATAGCGCTGCGATCGTTCCATCGCCGTTGTTGTGACTACATGATTGATTCGTTGCAGGCGATCGGCTTTCACCTCCTCACTCAACTGATTTTCCCACAAAGCAGCCGGCGTACCAGGGCGAGGCGAATAAGCCGCAGTATTCACCAAATCAAAACCAACATCTTCGATCAACTTCAAAGTCTTCTCAAACTGTGCTTCCGTCTCCCCCGGAAAACCCACAATCGCATCAGCCGTAATCGAAGCATCCGGCATATAACGGCGAATCATATCAATAATCCGGCGGTATTTCTCCTGAGTATAGCCTCGCGACATCGCTTTCAAAATATCATTATCGCCAGACTGAAAAGGCACATGAAAATGTTCGCAAACCTGCGGCAATTCCGCACAAGCTCGAATCAACCTTTCATTAAAATAGCGCGGGTGGCTAGTAGCAAATCTGAGGCGATCGACCCCAGGAACATCCCGAACAAAATAAAGCAAATCCGTCAAAGTATGCTGGTTGCTGCCGTCCGCTTTTGTCCCCGGCAAATCGCGACCATAAGCATCAATATTTTGCCCCAACAAAGTTACTTCCTTGTAACCTTGACGGCCCAAATCCTCCATTTCCGCCCGAATTGCCTCCGGCATTCGTGACTGTTCAACCCCACGAACATTCGGGACAACACAATAAGTGCAGCGTTCATTGCAGCCATAAATTACATTCACCCAAGCAGTCACCTTGCTATCGCGGCGCGGCTTAGTAATATCCTCCATAATCTCAACAGCTTCAGTCGCCACAACTTGATTACCCTGAAAAACTTGTTCCAGCAAATCTTCAAGTCGGTTAGCGTGTTGCGGGCCCATTACTAAGTCCAATTCCGGCACTCTACGAAGCAGCGCTTCACCTTCTTGCTGCGCCACGCATCCAGCCACAACTAAAGTCAAACCAGGTTCTTTGCGCTTGCGATGAGCTTGCCTTCCCAGGTTAGAATAAACTCTTTGTTCAGCATTGTCGCGAATCGTGCAAGTATTGTAGAGAATCAAGCTAGCTTCGTTCGGGTCTTCCGAGAACTCAAAGCCCATATTTTCGAGAATGCCGGCCATCCGTTCCGAGTCGGCTTTATTCATCTGGCATCCGAAAGTAGTGATGTGATAGCGGCGGGGTTTAACGGTCATGGCGAATTGCAGGCAAATAAAAAATATAGGTTTTCAACCTTAACCAACTATTATATAACAAGTCTAAACCCTTTGTGAACTTTTATTTTTATCCGTCTTTTCTCTTTCTCAGCACCCTCTGCTGTTTATTAGACTTATTGCATAAATCTTTAATGGATAGGGGAAACCGCAGATAAACGCAGATAAACGCAAATGCCTTTCCTGATAGTTTGCGAAGGCATACAATCTTGTCTCTTAAAAAAACCACTTTCACAAATCTGTAGGGTGTGTGAGGCGCGGTGAGTAACTTGCGCCACCGAGAATCAATCTTAAACCGCGCGTCAGGCACCAAAATCTAGTTGTGGCGGTGGGTGAGTGTTAAAAATCTCACAGTTTGAATTCAAAAATTACTCGCCCTCACGCACAACAGCGAAAGTCCTGATGCTAAGGTTTATTTGGGCGTATTTATCAATTTATTTTGTCTGTAAAAACTGTAAAATTGTTTTGGCAATACCTTGTGCAGCCAAATAAGGAACCCCATTGCCAACAGTTTTAAACATATTAGTCAACGTCATCTTGGCTGGCAGTGCAAAATCTTTTGGCAGTGACTGAATAGCCAGTGTTTCTGCAACCGAAAGTCGGCGAAGTTTGTAAGGGTGCAAGTGAACTTCGTTATTCCCGTAACAAGCTGTTGGTGAATAACGCCATCGGTGCAATCGCTTGAAAGATTTTTTTGAATCATCTCCTTCATCAACGGAAGCAAACCGCTTAAGGCCTGCTTTGGGTTGGAAATAGTGTTTGGCATTGGGATGGTTGAGAACGTCATTTTTTTGGAACCAAAATTCTACCGTTAAATCTTGGGGAATGCCATCAGGACAAGGCACGAAACCATCATTTGCAAAGGCCGTTCTATCAGGCCAAGGATGAGAAAAAATTTCTGATTTGGGATATAATACCTGACTTTGCCAAGGAAATAAACTTTCGGCTAACATTGGGCTTTTTGCCTCTAGGGAAATGCCCAGATTTTTGACAAGGTTTTTTCTCATTCCAATCAAAATAATTCTATCCCTATCTTGTGGGACACCGTATTCTATCGCATTTATTAACCTTTCCACAAAAACATATCCAGACTCAGCCAACTTAAGCTTTAGTTCGTCGTAAAAAGCTTTATGTTTTTTGGTTCTCCACAAACCTTTGACATTCTCAAACAAAAAGAAATCTGGCTGCTGCTGGCAAATTAATTCAATGTATGAAGCTGAAAGTTGACCTTTATCTCCTTCCTGACCTCGGTTTTTGCCACCAATAGAAAAGTCAGGACAAGGCGGCCCCGCGATAAATCCCACAATATCGTGATGCTTGCGGGCATCCTGCATCAATTCCCGCAGGCGAAAAGCTGGTTCTCCCCCTACAAGTCGAGTTACATCTGCTTCCTCTCCTTCGCAATATCCGTATTCTGGTAGCGCCAAATTCAGGCACTGCCGAGAGTAGCGGTATGCTTGCATAAAAGGTGGGAAAATTTCATTAACATACACTACATTAAAGCCGCTTAATTCAAAACCGAGGTCAAGGAATCCTGAACCGGAAAAAAACGAAAATATACAAGGAAGAGAGTGCATTGAATCATCCCATTCATTTAATAAAAAGCTTACTATAAATTCGGTTGGTTCTGCACCTTCGCCAGTCAAAAAATAGGCAGAGCCTGCTAAAGAGTATAACTACTAGACTTGCAATGTATTTATGCGTTTTTATATCATAAAAAGCATCTGCGTTAATCAGCGTTAATCTGCCTGACATCTGCGGTTTTGTTTCACATCAAAAAAATACGCAACTCAAGTCTATGCTTAAAACCATTGGCCGCCTCGGAAACGCCAGTGGGGAAACAAAATCCGCATCAGTGTTTGCGATGCCAGATAAATAGCCAGCCACACTAAACTATAATGCAAAGCAAAAGCTCCCAAGTCAAAATCTTGTGGAGGTAGCCCCGGCAAACCGATAATTTTGATTAAAAATAACACAAAAAGTGCTTCCCAAATTCCAGCGAGTAATTGAAACGCGCCGGGCCAATCTCGATCCCAGCGGAACTGCTGAATGTATATATATAAAGCATCCCAGCCGATGCCAAAAATCGCTACATACCCTAAAATCCAGAAAAAGATTGAGCCTGACTGGGAGGTAATTAAACCCAGAAAAAAGGGCAGCGTTACTAAAACGCCTACGGTTGCAAATAGCAATAATCGAGTTTGCCAGCGGCCGAATAAGGTGGGAGTCATTCGATTTTAGATTTTGGATTTTGGATTTTAGATTTAATGGGAAAATTAGACCTTTTGCATAAATCCGACCTTGATATAGAAACCGCAGATATAAGGCAGATAAACACAGATAAACGCAGATAATTTCAAGATTATTTGGAAATGAATGCAATCTTGTCTATTGTGGGATTTTGGATTTTGGATTTTAGATTGAAGGCGAAGCTCGTTTAAATGCGTTAAATCCGCTACACTCATCCGTTGCCGAACTTCTTCAAGTTAGTCGGGAGATTTATTAAAAATCCACTTCAACCACTGCATGAACGATCGCCAAACGCTCAATTTCCGCACACCAGCAACTCGGTTGGCGGCCAGACTTTCAACGGAACGCAAGGCGGCGTATTGCAAGCCCAAAAAACTGTCTACGGGCGCGTAAGGCCCTCCCAAAGTAATCGCTCCTGCTGCGTATAGCCGGCCTTCTGTGTTGCTAGCAGAAGAATTCCGCAATTCGGGCACTTCAAAATCGTTGTTAACACTCAGCCGCCCCAAACCGTTGAGGGGAAGATTGTATTGAGCTACCAAATCGTTTAACAGGGGACTGGTTTTTACCTTAGCGTCCAAACCCGTAGCATCAATAATAAAATCAGCTTCTAACTTAATTTGCCCCTTGAGTTCCTTCTCCTGAATGTACGTCACCGTGCGGTTTTGACTGTCGCGCTCGACTCGCTCGACTTCCCCGAAGGTAATTTGATACCATCCTTGACTTAAACCTTCTTTGACAATCCGCCGCCAGTCGCTGCGCTGCGCTGTGGTAGTTCCCCCCCAGTCTGTGAGCAACTGCGGGCGAAATTCGGGGGCGGCTTGTTCCAAAAGTACGCGGAGTTCCCCGCCCCAGCAAGCTTTTGGCCAGTTGAAAGGTTGAAATTCGTAGTGATTTTCGACTCTTCGCTGAGCGAGTTTAAATTTGTTACCTTGAGGTTTGGCCGATCGCATCAAATGCAATACTTGAATATTACTGTTCCGCTGTCGCGCTTCGTAAATTCGCTGCACCACGCGGGAAGCCACAATTCCCCGGCCTCTAATTAATACGCTGCCGCCGCTGGCTTCCAATTTTTCGTAAACGCCGTTGTGGCTTTCATAAGCGTTGACAACCGACTCAAAATCCTGGGTTTTTTCGCGGTAAGCTTGCAAATCCGGCAAAAATTGAATAGCGGGATAGCCGGTGGCTAAGTGTACGTATTTGGCGATTAAAAAAGCGTGGTCGCGGTGCTCGGCATTCGATCGAGAATAAGCGATTGCGTACCTGCCGTCATCTGTTTTGCGAATTCCCCGCACTCTACCGTAGCGAAACATCTGATTCCACCCAATTCTCTCGACTTCCCTGTCAATAGAATCAAACACATTCACCGCGCGAGGCGTATAAGTTTCGGCAAAAGTCGGTTCAGCAAACACCTGCCACATCAACTTCAACGACATCCCCAAACGCCCTTTGAGCAATTCCTGCCAAGCTTCCCGCAAAGCATAGGTCGGCCAGCCCCAAATGTTGTCTGGACAAGAGTCAGAATTCGATCGTAGGCGTTCCCGCAGCGGAATTTGAGAATTCAGGCATAGACGCAGATAGCGGGCGTAAGGCTGGTTTTCCATGCCCAAAACCGCAATTCGATCGACTTTCACGCCGCAAATTCTCAGCAAATCCACCCAAATAAAGCTGCCCAAACCACCGCCAACGGCAGCCCAATCAACTTCTGTCACAGGGAGTCCCATAGATTGGAGCGATCGCATGGTTATTTGATTCGCCTGCAAAAATGCGATCGGCGGAAATTCTTCCCTACTAGCCGTTTGAGGAAGCTGCAACATTATTTGCTGGCCCCGTGGGTCTGGCCCATTGGTATGTGGGCTAAAGAAAATGTGAGAATTGACAGAGTGGGTTTCTGCGGAATTAACAGCAAAGGAAATGCCGATCGCGTAAGGCCCAACTTGCAGCATATCCCCGTTTGCCAGCACGCAACGAGTTTGGCGAATGCCGTTAACAAAAGTACCGTTGCGGCTACCCGTGTCAGTGAGTACAATACTGTTACCTTCTGTGCCAATCACTGCGTGAAAGCGAGAAACTTGACTGCTGCTGAGCGCAATTCGAGAAACTCGTTTCCCGTTGATAGTGGCGGGCATAGCTTCAAAAATTCGTCCCAAAGCGATGGGTAAGTCGAGTATCGGGGATCGACAATCCCCCGTAGCTGTATCTGTCCAAGTCAGTCGCAGGCGCAAGGGTTGAGAATTCATGATTATTTTTTAAACATCAGCCGTCGGCTTTGAGCTTTCTGCAAAAAAAGATTTTTGAAGTTGAGAGAGTTTAGCGGATAGCCAGACTTTCCATTTTTCAAACTTTCACGGAGAGATCACCACACTCACCGCCGCCGCCAAAGAAGTACCGCACCACGGACACCCCTCATTCAACTGCGCGTAAGGCGAAATTCGGCTGCACTTAGGACACTGCAAACCATATTTTGAAGGCCCGGTCGGCTGAAAGTTACCAGGTGCGGGAGGCCCAGACAGCAAAACTGTCTGGGGCGCGGCTACCTGCACCTCCGTCACATTCACCACCTCGATTTGCACTTGGCCTAAATGGATGTGACTTCCCGAGTTCAATTTTGCTTCGCCTCGGGCGAGAATTTTTCCATCTACCAGGGGCGGATTGCTTTCGCGCAAATTCCGCACTGCATACTCCTGCAATTCCTGATTAAAAAATATTTCAACGTGGAGCCCCGATACGCTGGGATGCGAAAATACTAGATCGCACTTCGCCGGATCGCGCCCTAGCCTCACGGTTCCCGGATTTTTGCTCGGCTGTCCGTTTTGAATTGTTTGAGTTTGACGCACCCCAGCTTCTGTCCATACTAAAGTTAGCTGGTTTGTCATGATTGTATAGGTTTGCTCAAAAATATAAAAAAATATTAACTGATTTATTTTGAGGACGGACTTCCTCACCAAAAAACTTAATTAGAATTATTGATGCCGACTCGATCGAACTTCTAAAAATATTATGTGCAGCTATACAAAAAAGCCCTGAATTCGGGGCTTTTAGTGCTGGTATTGGCTTTTTTTGAGAGACTGAATCGCGCTTACCAGCTTTTCTTTCCCGCAAAGTTATTGACCGCAGTGCAGTTTGGTTAAAAAATTGCTGTTCAAGATTTGCCAGGGATTGCTAAAAACTAATTCCTGGGGGGTTTTCACATTTGCAAAGCTTTGGTGCGCTAGTGACGAATTTTGGAGGTTGGGCGATCGAACTACCTTGGCAAATTCGATCGCCCCACCTCCTCAAACGTTCACTGTCCTAGTGCTATCTCTCACGCTGCAACTGTGCAATCTTTCATTACAGGGCCAGCCTTGAGAGACTTAAGCTTCGCTCTTGCGGCTTTTGCGACCGCCTTCGCGACCAATTTGAGCCATGTGTTCGCGATTTCTGCTGACAGCTTCACCGCCTTTTTGGCCAGCTTGTCTGGCTTCTTCAGGGGTGAATTCGTGTGCAGTTCCTTTCTCGTGTGCAGCTTTTCCGCCTTTGCTAGCAATTGCGCGCTGTTTTTCTGCATCCATAGAAGCGAATCCGCGTTTGCTTTTCTCAGCCATGACTGTCTCCTTGTTTGTTTCTGATTTTTTAGCTCGATCGCGCCTTCGCCTCCCACTGTCGTGGTTACTCCCAGTCAGTGGTGAGATATCCGACGGTAAATTATGAAACCTCATCAGACGAATCTAAGCTTTTGGTTTAACTCGCAGGATGACTCTTTCATAATTTACAAATGTGAACTAGAAATAGTTCACGCCCGGGCACTATAGTTAGAGCCGCCAATGTTTTAAGCTGGTTACTGTCTTTCAATCATTCTATAAACCCCCCAACTTTT